>CACYNZ010000244.1 GCA_902775835.1 uncultured Eubacteriales bacterium
AGCTCGTCGCTGGTCTTGCCGGTGAGCTGCTCCACGTCGATGCGGATGATGGCCGTCCGGGCGATGGTCTTCTCCAGGAAGGCCATGCCCTCGGGGATGGCGGTGGGGCCGCAGAGACGGTCCACGAAGGTCTTCAGGGCCATGTAGCGCTCGTCTTCGTCCTCGATGATGGAGGCCCTGCCGAAGGCCACCACGCTGGTGCCGAAGCTGGTGTTGAACTCGGAGAACTGCAGCGGATTGAATGTGACCTCAATGTTGTAATTCGGGATCAGGTACTCGTTCAGAGCGGCGACAACAGCGTCGCGCTCAGAGGCGTCCTGGGGATAGAACTCGATATAGCTGAAGGTCATATGATAAGGATTGGAAGCGGAATAGGAACCAACTGAAGTGGTGGTGGTCACTTCGCCGGCGGACGCGGATACGGCCAGGCAGAGGATCATGGCTGCCGCCAGCAGCAGGGAAATCAGTTTCTTCATCTTGAAGCTCCTTTTCTAAGTATTTATCAAGCAGATGTCCGTCCCTTCAGGCCGGACACCGGTTGACCGGAAGGAAGGCATTACTTTACGGCACCGACGGAGATGCCCTTCGCATAGTATTTCTGGAAGAACGGGAAGATCAGCATGATGGGCAGGATCGCCACGAACGCGATCGCCATCTGAATGCCCGTGGCAGGGAGGGAACCCATGGCGGAGGCCATCCCTGAATTGGTGGTACTCGTTGCCAGGTACTGAATATTGGAAACCATCTGGTTGAGCAGATTCTGGACATTGTAGAATTCCTTGTGCCGGGAGATGTAGTACAGTCCGTTGGTCCAGTCATTCCAGTACCCCAGGCCCGCGAATGTGCCGATGGTGATCAGGATCGGCTTGCCCATGGGAAGCACAATACTGGTAAACACCTTCAGGTGGTTGGCGCCGTCAATCTCCGCCGCCTCATAGATCGCATAGGGAATGCTGTTGGAGAAATAGGTCCTGACCATCATGACATTCCAGCCGCTCAGCAGAAGGTTCGGAATCAGCTGGGCATAGAGCGTATCCTTGATCTTGAAGGTATTGGACCACATGATGTAGGAGGGCACGATGCCGCCGGAGAACAGCATGGTGAAGAACACGAAGAACATCATGACGCGCCGTGCGGGCAGACCGTTGATGGACAGCGGGAAGGCCATCAGGGCCGTGAGCACCACGCTGACCAGGGTGCCGACAACCGTCACCAGGATGCTGATGCCGTAGGACTGCATGATGGTGTCTCCGGACTGGAAGATATAGCTGTAGGAGGCGGCGGAAAACTTCTTCGGGAAGAAGGAGTAACCGTTGGCCACCAGCACCTGCTCATCCGTCAGGGAGGACATCAGCAGAAGCAGGAAGGGAAGAATGATGATCGCGGCCCACACGGCCATGACCACATAGGATATGACTTTATACGCCTTGGAAGTGCCAACCATGTTTCTGTTCCTCCTTTCTCAGAACAGTGCGTTCTCATTGCTGACCTTGCGGACAACCCCGTTGGCGATCAGCACGACGATGAAGCCGACGACAGACTGGTAGAAACCGGCGGCAGCGGCCATGCCGACATTGTTCTGCACCATCAGGCCGCGGTACACATAGGTGTCAATCACGTCCGTGACGGAATACAGCAGGCCCGAGTTCCGGGGCACCTGGTAGAACAGGCCGAAATCGGAATAGAAGATGCGGCCGATGCTCATCAGCGTAAGGGTAATGATGGTCGCCCGCAGCTCAGGAAGCGTGATGTGGACGATGGACTGCCACTTGGAAGCGCCGTCCAGAGTACAGGCCTCAAACAGGGAGGGATCAATACCGTTGATGGTGGAGATATAGATGAGACAGCCGTATCCGACGCCCTTCCAGAGGTTGACAAAGATCAGGATCCACGGCCAGGCGGGGGGATTGGAATACCAGTTCACAGCCTCCACACCGATGGCAGGCAGAATGGTGTTGTTTACAATGCCTGTCTGCTGGCTCAGGAAAGCGTACACGATATAGCCAAGGACCACAGAGCTCATCAGATAGGGGAAGAGAATGGCGCTCTGGAAAACCTTCTTGGACCGTGCTCCCTTCATGTCGCAGATGAAGATGGCGAACATGATGCCAACGACGTTGTTCAGAACGATGAACGCCAGATTATAGAGGATCGTGTTCCGGGTGATGACCATGGCGTCCGGCGTGGCAAAAAGGAACTCGAAATTCTTGAGTCCCGCCCAGTTGCTTCCCCAGAGGCCGCGCTTGGCGCTGTAATCCTTGAAGGCAACCACCAGACCGGTCATGGGGAAATAGTTGTTGATCAGGAGATACACCGCACCCGGCAGAAACATCAGGTAAAGAATCCAGTTTTTGCGAACTGCGTCCAGAAAGCGTTTTTTGCTGCGGCCGGGTATTCTCCCGGACGCGGTTCTTGTCTGCTGTGTCATTTTATCCTCCTTTGATCGCACGGATATGCTGGGAAGCGTGTCCGTGTTCTTGGTAGGGTTACCGTGTTTCCGCTTGAAGATGACACTCATTTATAACATGTATTCCCATTGCACGCAAGGGGATAAATGCAAAAAAATGTTCTTGCTCTCACCAATATTGACATGTTACAATATGCGAGTACAGGTATCTGAAGCATACACAGAGCCTGTCAAAGGCTGTCCCATGGAAGGAGAAATGAGCATGGATCAGGTGTACAATCCCTATCTGCCTCTGGATGAGTATATTCCCGACGGAGAACCGCATGTGTTTGGAGACCGGGTATATATCTATGGCTCGCACGACAAATCAGGCGGGAAAGTCTATTGCGAGGGACACTATGAGGTCTGGTCCGCCCCGGTGGACGATCTGAGGAACTGGAGAAATGAGGGAATCTCCTATCTGCGCTGGCAGGATCCTTCCAATGCAGACGACCGGATGCAGCTCTGGGCGCCCGATGTGACAAAAGGCCCGGACGGCAGGTATTACCTGTATTACTGTTTTTCCTTCTATCCGGAGATCGGGGTTGCGGTCTCGGACCGTCCCCAGGGACCGTTCGAGTTTCTCGGGCATGTAAAGAATCCTGACGGTACCGTTTACGGGAAGCGCCCCGGAGACTTTCTGCCGTTTGATCCGGCTGTGCTGACAGATGATGACGGGCGTGTCTATCTGTATTCCGGATTTGCACCGGCCGGTCCGAAGGAAATGATCCTTCCCGACTTTTCCGATGAGGAGCTGGCGGCCATGCCGGAAGGCCAGCAGAAAATGCTGAAGGGCCTTCGCAGCATCCGCTTTGATGAGGATTCCATGTGCGGTGAGCTGGAAACGGATATGGTCACGCTGAAAGAGGAGATGCACCCGCTGATTCCGGGCGGAAAGCATGAGCAGGGAACCGGTTTCGAGGGACATCCCTTCTTCGAAGCCTCCTCGATCCGGAAACTGGACGGCAGGTATTACTTTGTCTATTCCTCGTATCTCAGCCATGAGCTCTGCTGGGCGGTATCCGATCATCCGGACCGGGACTTCCGGTTCGGGGGCATTCTGGTATCCAACTGTGATATGGGCTTTAACGGCCGGAAGACACCGGCCAATATTGCCGGAAACAATCATGGCGGTCTGGTCCGCATCGGGCAGGACGTGTATGTGTTCTACCACCGTCAGACAGAAGGATCGGAGTTTTCCAGGCAGGGATGCGCAGAGAAGCTCACCATGAACCCCGACGGCACATTCGCGCAGGCAGAGATCACGTCCTGCGGCCTGAACGGCGGTCCGCTGGCAGCCAGCGGATCCTATCCGGCCGCCATTGCATGCCACCTGACGGATGATACGGTCACGGGCAGAATCGACTACTCGGACCCGGTCATGCAGAATCAGATCCAGATCACGGCCCGGCATGGTACTTCCCTGATCACCAATATCCACAGTGGCGCCGTAATCGGGTACAAGTATTTCCGGTTTGAGCATACAGACACGCTCCTTCTGGAAATGCGTGGGAACTTCACCGGCACCGTTTCCGTTTCCCATGACGCGCAGAGCAGTGAAAAAATCGGCACGCTTTCTGTCGCGCCCGATGATGCGTGGCGGCTCTTCCCTGTGTCCGTTTCTCCGAAGGCCGGAAAACAGGCACTGTATCTGCATTTCAGCGGAGACGGCACAGCGGAGCTGAAACAGATCGCATTTCTCTGATGGTCCATAATTCCTGCCGCACACGGCACTGACATGAGTGAAAACAGGTGTCGAAGGATACCTGTTTTTGCATCTTCTCCGGGAAAAACGTTCCCGGACTTTCTGATTCATGGACAGGAACCCTACAGTCCGCCTGATGCCATGACAGGAACGGAAATCACTTTTACTTAAGGAGAGAACGTATGCAGCACTGTGGTACACGCACACTGTTCACCGCGCACCTCATTCTGCGTCCTTTTTCCCCGCAGGATGGAGAAGCCATGTTCCGCAACTGGGCTTCGGATCCTGAGGTTACACGTTATCTGACATGGCCGCCCCATGAAAACCCGGAGCAGACAGCCCAGCTCTGTCATATCTGGTCCACGGCGGCCCTCTCGCCGAATAAATACATATGGGCTCTGGAGCACAGAGAATTCCATGAAGTCATCGGCAGCCTTTCCGCAGTGGACCTGAACGAACAGACAGGTGTGATGGAACTGGGCTATTGTCTCAGCCGCGCTTTCCAGGGCCGCGGGCTGATGACCGAGGCACTCCGGGCTGTACTCAGATGTCTATTCGAAAACACCTCCGTGCGCGTCATCCGCGCCGCCCATGACACACAGAACCCGGCTTCCGGCCGGGTCATGGACAAAGCCGGTATGATGCGCGAAGGCATCGCCCGGGGCACCGGCCTGAACAATCAGGGAATCTGCGATGTGCTCTGGCATTCCCTGACACGGGCAGAATACGAAGAGCAGCACAGCGGCCGGGTACATTTTCCGGAAACGGCGGAAGAGCGCGCCATGGTTTCAGCTGTCCCCCGGATATTTCCGGATTCTTCCGCCTATTCCGAAGGCATGGACCAGGTCATGCTCGCTGTTCTGGGCGAAAGCGGACCGGAAAGCTATCTGTGCCTTCACCCCCTTTCCGCCGATGTCCTGGAAATCACCGCTTTCGGCGCAGATTCCCGCGCGGATCTGCAGGAACACGTGCGGCTGCTTGCCGGAAGCGCCCGGGCATACGGCACGCGCGCAGGCTTCCGCTGCCTGCAGCTGGACCTGTCCGGTTCCGGGCAGGACCTGTGCGGCCAGATTTTTGCCGGCTGCGGCTGTCCCCTTTTCGATCTCCCGCCTGCGCACGGAAGCGGCAGGAAACTGATATTTCCCTTCTGATATGCCTTGCGCGCCCATTTCCTTTCCGATATACTTGAAGAACAGAGGTGAAGCGGCATGGAAATGCGCCTGCTGGACATGGACACCTATCCAAGGAAAAGCCACTTTGAACACTTTCTCTCCATGCAGAACCCGTTTCTCGGTATTACGGTTTCCATGGATGTGACCCGGCTGCACCGGCTGTGCGCAGCCCGGAACCGTTCCTTCTTTCTCGCGTTTCTGCACCTGTCCGCCCTGGCTTTCCAGGACATCCCCGAGTTCCGCCAGCGCATTCACGGGCAGCAGATCGTGGAGTACTCAGGTCTTGGCACCTCCCATATTGAGATGGGGCCGGACGGCGTATACACCTACTGCTCGCTGGTGCACGACCTGCCCTGGGACCAGTTCTGGCCCTATGCGGAGTCCGAACGCGTCCGCTGCCGGGAGCACGG
>CACYNZ010000245.1 GCA_902775835.1 uncultured Eubacteriales bacterium
GGCGGCGGAGTTCGCCGGGTATCTGGGGAAATACTTCCGATACATCACCAAGGCGGACAGCAATCTGCTGACCCTGGAAAATGAATATGACCACGCCATCACCTATTTGAAGATTCAGCTCATGCGCTTCGGGCAGACCATCCGGGCGGAGGTACCCGAAATTCCCGAGCCCCTGCGCCGCCTGGCGGTGCCCAGATTGTTCCTGCAGCCGGTGCTGGAAAACTGCATCGAGCACGGCATGGCCGGTTCCGCAGACCCGGCACGAATTCGCATCTGCTTCCTCCTGGACGGAAACCGGGCCGCCGTAGCGGTGGAAAACAGCGGGGACGGTATTTCACCGGAATGGCTGGAGGAACTGCGGCAGCAGCTGGACAGTCATTCCAGCGACAGCCAGACCACAGGGCTGACCAATGTCCACCGCAGGCTCAAGCTCTACTATGGGGAGTATGGCGGGGTGGAACTGGATGCCAGCAGTCTGGGCGGCCTGAAGGTTGTTTTGAAGTTAGGAGTAATTGACACATGATCTTCCAAATTCTGATTGTCGATGACGAGCCTCATGTTGTTGATACCATCCGGGGCATTTTAGAGCAGGAACCGGTGGTGGATTTGGAGATCCACACCGCCTTTCGGGGTCAGCAGGCGCTGAAGCTCTGCCAGCAGTACCCCATCTCGCTGCTGATTACCGACATTCGGATGCCGGATATGAGCGGCCTAGAGCTGGCAAGGCAGGTCAGGCAGCTGACGCCGGACTGCAATGTGATCCTGCTCACCGCCTATTCGGATTTTACCTATGCCTACGAGGGCATTCAGCTCCATGCCAGCGACTATATTCTGAAAACGGAGGACAAGCAGATCATTCGCAGCCGGATTTTCAAGATACTGGGAACCATGGAGCAGGAGCTCCGCCATAGATCCTGGCTGGAAAGCGCAAGGGAAAGCAACCCCATTTCTGACCGCCTGTGCAAAAAGCTTCTGATGCCCCAGCGCTCCTCCCAGCAGGAGGAAGCCTTTACCCTGCTGGGTTTCCGGGAAACCGGATTTCCTCTGCTGTTGATGACGGCGAAGACCCCGTCTAATATCCCCATTCAGGCGGACATCCTGCAAAAGTCACTGATGCGGTGCCTCCCTGGAAGAATTACCCACCTTTGCGCCAGCACAATTTCGGAGAATGTATGCTCTTTGGTGCTGTCTCTGGATCCGAAGGGGTATGCCATCACCGGCACCTGGCTCATGGTCACCATGGAGCGGATCCAGGCACTGTACACTGCCACCACTCAGAGCGAATGCGCCATTCTCTACAGCTATCCCATCGACAATCTGGATCAGCTTTCCGGCAAATACCAGATTGCGGCCCGATACCTGGAGGCGGAGCGTTTCGACGCCTGCGTCAAGGTGATCTCCGATGTGAAAAAGGAAAGTCCCCTGGTGACCATCCATTTCGTCAAGCGGTATGTGAAGGAGCACTTGAATCAGGATCTGTCCCTTTCCCAGATCTCCGTCGTGACCGGCTACAATCCCACCTACCTTTCCCGCCTTTTTAAGGAGCAGACGGGAGAGACACTGAACCGGTACATTTCTCGCAAACGGATGGAGTACATCGCTCAGCTGATGCGGGATCCCCAGATTTCCATGCAGCAGATCATGGAGGCCGCAGGATTTGCCACCCGTTCCTATTTCAATCAGTTCGTCAAAAAAGAAACCGGGCTGACCCCAAAACAGTACCGGATGCAGCTGGGCACCCAGCTTCCCGAATAAGGAGGTTTATCAGTGGAAAAGACAATCAAAGCTCCGCGGCTGGAGCCCCAGCGAAAGGGAAAAATGGCGGCGCTGGCAAAATCTGTCCGCAAGAACTGGATGCTGCTTCTGATGGTGCTGCCCGGTGTCGTTTGGTGCGCAATCTTCCGCTATGGCCCAATGTATGGCGCGCTGATCGCCTTCCAGAAGTACCGTGTGGGCGACAGCATTCTGGGCGGCCGGTGGGCTGGACTTTACTGGTTCAAAAAGTTTTTCTCCCATCCTCAGTTCAAGCAGCTGCTGACCAACACCCTGTCCATCAGTATCCTTCAGCTGATCTTCTGCTTTCCGGTGCCGGTGATCTTCGCGCTGCTGCTCAACGAGGTACGCAACGCCAAGCTGAAAAAGCTGGTGCAAACCGTTTCCTATCTGCCCCATTTTATTTCTCTGGTGGCGGTGTGCAGTATGCTCTCTCTGCTGCTGAATCCCGGCTCCGGCATCGTCAACCGGGTGCTCAATGCCATGGGGATCGAATCGATCTATTTCATGGGCAGCACCAAGTGGTATCGGCCAATCTACATCCTATCGCAGATCTGGCAGACCTTTGGCTACAGCGCCATCATCTACATGTCCTCCCTGGCGGCGGTGCCCCAGGAGCTGTATGAATCTGCCAGTGTGGACGGAGCCTCCCGGTTCCGCCAGATGATTACAATCAGCCTGCCCTCCATCATGCCCACCGTCATCATCATGCTGATTCTGGAAAGCGGCAAGCTGCTGGCCGTGGGATATGAAAAGACCCTGCTGCTCCAGAATTCCGCCAACAATTCCGTGGCGGACATCATCAGCACCTTCTCCTACCGGGTAGGCCTGAGCCAGGGCATGTACAGCTTTGGCACAGCAGTGGATCTGTTCACCGGTGTGGTCAACTGCCTGATGATCTTTGTTGTCAACAAGCTCAGCAAACGGGTCTCGGAGACCAGCCTGTGGTAAGGAGGCTCGCAAATCAATGATTAAAGACAAGTCCCTTTCCTCGAAAGTATTCGACTTTTTCCTTTACTCCATGTGCGTGGTGGTGCTGATTGCCGTTCTGGCACCGGTGCTGAACATTTTCGCGGTGTCCTTTTCCAGCTATGATGCCTTCGCCAGAGGGGATGTGAGACTGCTGCCGGTGGAATTCAGCACCAAGGCCTACGAGACCATCATCCGGGACGGCAAGGTGCTCCAGGGTCTGAAATACTCTGTGATCTACACCGGCCTGGGCACCCTGGTGAACATCCTGCTTACGGTCATCACGGCCTACCCCATGTCCCGGAAGGAGATGCCCTTCCGCAACGCCATCTCCATTTTCTTTGCTTTCACCATGTTCTTTGGCGGCGGTATGATTCCCACCTTCCTGCTGGTGCAGAAGCTGGGGCTGTACGATTCCATCTGGGCCATGATTATCCCCGGGGCCATGCAGATCTACAACATGATTATCATGCGAACCTATTTCCAGTCCATCCCCGGAGAGCTGATGGAGGCCGCCCGCATCGATGACGCCAACGAGTGGCAGACCCTGTGGCAGATCGTCCTGCCCCTGAGCAAGGCCTCCATCGCCACCATCGGCCTGTTCTACGCGGTAGCACACTGGAATTCCTGGTTCAACGCCTCCATCTACCTGAGCTCCGCCGATAAGGTGCCCCTCCAGCTGGTGCTGCGGAACATGATTTTCAACGCCCAGGCATTGGTGAGAAGCGGCGAGGCGGACAATATCGGCACCACCACCATCAACTATGCCACGCTGTTCATCTCCATGGTGCCCATGATGATTATCTATCCTTTCGTGCAGAAGTATTTTGTCAAAGGCGTGATGGTCGGCTCTGTCAAGGGCTGATCGACGCAAAAACAAGGTGCATATCGGCATTCCGCAACAGAAGCACAGCTTGGCAGCTGCCGGGCCGCAGCGGCATTGTGAAAACCGGAGTCCAGCGCCACTGGGCGAACCGCCAAACACCAAATTGACTGCCTTTGTTGACAGAAGCCGAAAAGCATATAAAATCAAAGAGGAGGAACGACAAATGAAAAAAATGCTCACCCTGGTTCTCTGCCTGGCGATACTGCTTAGCCTGGCTGTGGGGGCCGTCCCCGCTGCCAAAGCGGATCACTCCGAACAGGTCAAGCTGACCGTCGCCTACAACAAGAAGGGCACCGATGCCTTGCCCAACTCCATTCTGGATCAGATCCTGCTGGAGAAGTTCAACATCGTTGTGGAATGGAAGGATCTGGAAGACGGAGACTTCAAGACCAACATGACCCTGCAGATGGCCGGTAAGGATTACCCCGACATCATCTGGCATAGCGACAACGGCACTGCTCAGGAGCTGAGCCTCACCGGTCACATCCTGGCCATCGACGACTATGAGGACAAACTGCCCGACTACATCAAGATCTTTGATGAAGGCGTGGACGGCGGCTGGGAGTTTATCAAGACCCTCATCAAGGCCAGCGACGGCAAGGTCTACAGCCTGGTTTCCAAGAATCCCCGGGATACCGCGAAGTGCTGGCATCTTCGGGCCGGAACCATGATGGAAATGGGTCTCATTGACAGCGTGGAAGACCTGCCCACCACTGTGGACGGCTTCGTCGCCCTGCTGGAGCAGATCAAGGAGAAGGACCCCGACTCCATCCCCTTCATGGTGCAGGGCTGGGGCAACGTGTGGGATGGCTGGGACTATGCCTTCAACGTGCAGTCCAGCTTCTACCTGGATTACTTCTCCGGTGAGTTCGTCCCCTATGGCCCCGCCACCGACAACTGGCGCAGCATGCTGATTACCCTGAACAAGCTGTACAAGGAGGGCCTGATCGCTGAGGACTACCTGACCACCACCGAGGACGAGACCAAGGCCAACACCATCGAGGGTATGTACTACGCCGAGTGGAACTGGGCCGGTTCTCACACCAACGCCATGAACCAGCGCAATTCCCAGACCGACCCCAACTGCGGCTGGATCTACTATCTGAACACCTTCGCGGCTGACGACAGCCAGCACACCTTTGACAAGGAATCTCCCTACAAGGGCGGCATCCTGCTGACCGACAAGCTCTCCGGCGAGCGGCTGGATCGGGTGCTGGAGTTCTTCAACTGGTGCTCCACAGAGGAAGGCTCCGAGATCCTGAGCTGGGGTCAGGAAGGGCTGACCTACACCGTGGACGAGAACGGCAACAAGTCCTACACCGATCTCATCACGGACTTTGACACCACCGGGGCTCCTGCCGTGGCTCTGAACGCCTACACCCGGTTCCATCAGGACTTCATCCCCAACCGGAATGTGGATGCGGTGATCGCCGTCTCCGGCCCCGTCAACATTGAGCTGGGCAACTCCTTTATGGAGCAGGGCTACGGCTACTTCAAGCCCCTGCCCTTCGCCTTCGACACCGATACCCAGGAAGAAGTCAATATGCTCAAGACCCTGCTGAACGACACCATGACCGACTACTCCAACCAGTTCGTCATGGGCATGATGGATCCCAACGATGATGCCGCTTGGGAAGCCTATCTGAATGCGCTGGACGGCTGCGGCCTGCAGGAGTGGAACCAGTACTACACCGACTACTACAACGCAAACCTTAAGTAAGCCATTTCAATGAGACGAAAAGGGACTGTCCCTTTTCGTCTCATTTTTCAAGCTCCGCTGTCTCCCGTTCTCAGTTTTCCAGGAAACCAGTCTGCAGCTCCTAAGTATGTTATCTTATTCCTGATATTTGTCATCCGACATAAAATCAGCAATAGCGACTGCCTTCTCTAACTGGGTATTACAGAGTCGCCAGTTTGGAAAGCGGGCAATTGGTCTAATTCGGTCGGTTGCGGCATCGTGCGGTACTTCCTCCCATGTGATATTGTACCCCAGAAAGGAAAGACGAGCATAATTTCAGTGCATGCGTTTTGAACTTGATTTTTATTCCTTATCGACGAAAACTGAACTTAAATTTTATTCCAAATTTCTTGAATGAT
>CACYNZ010000246.1:0-3371 GCA_902775835.1 uncultured Eubacteriales bacterium
CTCCCATTGCAGGGACGAATCACTGCTCTCCGGCCAGAAGGCGAAAATCTTCCGGGTCAGAGGCGTGTCTCCCCGATACAGCGGCAGCAGCACTGTACCCCCATCCGTCGGCATATCCGCATCACAGGGATAGAAGCCGATTCCGGCAGCGGCATTCATGCGGGCTTCATCGACGTTTTCCGTAAACAGGAAACTGGACTGCAGGCCCAGCACATCCCGCCAGTGCATGACCTCGTTTTCCCGCTGTTCCGGGGAGGTCACCAGAATGCACAGCCGGTCCTGCACATCCTCAAAATGTACGCGGCCTTCAGCAGCCAGCGGATCCTCCTGCCGCAGCAGGGCAAAGAGCGGCTGCTCCATCAGTTCCTCATTGATATACTGGTCTGAAAGAGCACGCCACTGGTCGTTGATCACCATATCCAGAGAGCCGTCATTAACGGGATGAAACAGTTCCTCATGGGTGCCGGTGGTCAGGGAAAGCCGCACATGCGGATGGGAGACCGTAAAGTCCTGAACGGTCTTCTGGATGATTCTTCCGCTGAATCCGTTCAGCACGCCCACACGAAGCCGCTGATATTCGCCGCTGTCGATGCGCCGGACTTCCCGGATGGCGCTGTCCAGTGCCTGTACCTGTTTTTTTGCCTGCTCATAGAAATACCGGCCCGCCGGCGTGACCGTGAACTTCCGGCCGTGCCGCTCCAGCAGCGTCACCTGCAGCTCACGCTCAAGCGCCTGGATCTGCTGGGAGATGGCGGACTGGGAGATATGACAGACTTCTCCCGCCTCAAAGAAGCTGTTTGTTTCTACCACGGCGATGAAATACGACATCTGACGGTGCATCCGGCAGCCCCCTTCCAATCGGCCGGCCCCGCATAATCATCAGTCCCGGACCCGCATATCCCCGATGCCCGGGCTGCGGAGGAACGGAATCCTGAAACGATGATCATGATGCCAGCTCGCGGATCACCTGGGACGAATCTCCGCTGATCACGATCGAGCGGTCCCCGATCTCATCCGGCACCGGGCTTTCCTCCATATTCAGACACGCATAGACCGCATTCTCATTCCGGTACACCTGCTGCCAGAAGTTGTACTTGATGATGCCGGGCGTGTTATAGCCCACGCCGATCTCCAGATAGACCACCTTCTGATGCTGGTGCGCTGTCATCCAGGCTTCATACGCTGCCGCTGCCTTATGCCAGCCCTCGTCTTCCACGAACGTATCGTCCGAGCGCAGGTTCATGGCCATGGGCCGTCCGCAGACGGGGCATTTCGGCAAAAGCTCCGTGGGAATGCGCATGACGGCATCCCTGCCTTCCGGCAGGCTGATCGCGTTATGCTCTCCAATGACAAAGCCCTGCGAAAGGATCATCTCCCGGACCATGGCCTCATTGTCCCAGGTCTTCCGGCAGCACGGTCTGCTGCACTGGAACAGGCCGTAATCGCCCTGGGTATAGAAGAGACGGCTTTTCTCAAAGCCCGCTTTCTGGAAACAGTGATCCACATTGGTGGTCAGAACAAAATAATCCCTGCCTTTACACAGCCGGAACAGATCGTCATAGGTGCGCCTCGGCGCGTCCATGTAGCGGTTGATCCAGATGTTCCGGCTGAAAAATGCCCAGAACTCCTCCTGGGATTCATACGGATAAAAGCCCCCGGAATACATGTCACGGAAACCGTACTTCCTCCCAAAGTCGCTGAAGTACCGGTCGAACCGTTCTCCGGCATACACAAACCCGGCAGCGGTTGACAGTCCCGCGCCCGCGCCGATCATGACGGCATCCGCATCCGCGATGATCTTTTTCAGTTTCATGATGTTTGGATCCATGGTGTTCACTCCCTGCCGCCGCTTTCTTCCGGCGGCATTCTCATTATATGAGGCTTTTTCCGTGCTGAACAGTACGCACTTTTAGGTAACCCGGTTACAAAAAGGTGACTGTCTGAAAAATGCGCACCTGTTTTCGCGCTGCCCAGGGCTGCCATACGGCCGCGTGTCAGCCGGTGCTCAAATTTCCGCTGATTTATTCCGCCTCTCTCACCAGCTGCTGATAGCTGGTCCCCCAGGCCTGCATGGCATCCATGATCGGGCGCATGGAGTTCCCCAGTTCGCTGAGGGCATACTCCACCCTGGGCGGTACCTCGGGAAACACGGTGTGGGTGATGATGCCGTCGTGCTCCAGCGCGCGAAGATTGTCTGTCAGCACTTTCTGGCTGATGCCGGGAATCGAGTGCAGCAGTTCATTGAATCTCCATGGGCGTTCCAGCAGATTGCGAAGGATCAGCAGCTTCCATTTGTTGCCGATCAGCTGAACCGTTGTGGCCACCGGGCATTCCGGAAGTTCTTCTTTCGTCAGCATACACAGCGCCTCTGTTCTTCCTGCAGTGTATCCAGTTTAGTATGTTGTCTGCGTCTGGTCAATCATGCGTGAGATCATAACGCTGTCAGGGTTCTGCAGAATATCGGGAAGCAGCAGCATCCACGGGTTCCGTCATCCGTGATCCCGGCAGGAAAAAGAAAAGGGCCTGTTTTTATCAGCAGCTTTCTGCTTCAGAACAGGCCCGCACAGTCTTTTGCCGGAGTCTTCAGAAAAATGTTCGCACTGCACCACCCGGATACAGAACTCCGTACATTCCAGGCACTGCACCGGCAGAGCTTTATGTCCTTTGTACGGTTCTGACCCTCTTTTTCAGCACAAGCAGCCCTGAAATGAGCAATACAGGAAAGACCGTGGCAGCAAGCAGGCCCGTCTTCAGATTCCCGTCTGCCATGCTGGACACGCTGCCCACCAGTGAAGGACCAATGGACCCGCCCAGATCACCCGCCAGTGCCAGCAGGGCGAACATCACGGTGCCGCCCCTGGGACATTTCTGTGCAGAAATGCTGAGCGTGCCCGGCCACATGATGCCCACCGAGATGCCGCACAGCGCGCAGCCCATCAGTCCCGGAACGGGGGACGAAGACAGGGAAGCCAGCAGATAGCACATGACGCACAGTGCTCCACAGCCCAGCATGGTCCTGGTCAGATCCAGTTTTTCGCTCATTCTGCCATAAAACACGCGGGAAATCCCCATCAGCACAGCAAACAGGCAGGGGCCCGCCAGGTCACCGACGGTCTTGGAAACGCCCATGGCGGATTCCGTAAAGGCTGAAGCCCACTGCGACATGGAGATCTCCGATGCGCCGGAGCAGACCATCAGCATCGCCATCAGCCAGAACAGCGGCATGCGGAACAGCTGTCCCATCGTCATCCCTTCACCGTCCTCCGTCAGGCGTTCAATCGGACATCTGAGAAAGTTGAAAGTGTTCATAAAAGGCGGCACCGCCCACAGAACGGCCACAAGCCGCCAGTTCTCCACACCAAATACGGCAA
>CACYNZ010000246.1:3384-9094 GCA_902775835.1 uncultured Eubacteriales bacterium
AAATACGGCAAAGAACAGGGTGGAGCCGAGTATCACGCCCACGCTGCCCCAGCAGTAGAAGGAGTGCAGCAGACTCATCATACCATCCTTGTTTTCAAAGGGGCACGCTTCCACAATGGGACTGATAAGCACTTCGATCAGCCCGGCGCCTACGGCATAGAGCACCACGGCGATCAGGATGCCGATAAAGGGATCCGGAAGCAGATCCGGCAGTACAGCCAGCAGTGCCAGCCCCACAGCGGACACCATCTGCGAGCAGACCACACAGGTGCGGTAACCGATTCTGTCCACAAATTTTGTGGCGGCAAAGTCGATCAGCAGCTGTGTCAGAAAGAACGTCATGGGAATCACGGCGATCTTCTCAAGCGGAATGCCATAAGTGTTCCTGAATGTCAGAAACAGAAGGGGGGCAAAGTTGGCGGAAATCGCCTGGGTGATAAACCCAAGGTAGCAGGCCAGCAGGGTTTTCCGATAATCCGGCTTTTGGTTCATGATATGCTCCTTCGAACTGTACAGGTTTATTTTGGGGATTCACGGGCAGGACCGGGAGCACGCCCGTAGCATCTCCGGAACTGGCGGCTGAAGTAATTCACTGAATTGAAGCCGCAGGCATGGCTGATCTCCTGCAATGTCAGTGTCGCATCCTGCAGCAGACTGCATGCCTTCTGCAGACGGTACCGGATCAGCGCATCCACCGGCGAGCATCCCATATATGCCTGAAAGCATCGTCCGGCTTCACTCCGGCTGATGCTGGCAGCCCCGGCAATATCAGCCAGGGTAACCTTTTCCGCGTAATGGGCGTGAATGAAGGCAAGCATCTGCTGAACGCGCACCTGCGTGTTCAGCTGCACGCGTCCGGCCTCTGCATGCGGCAGATCATCAAAATGCAGCACCAGGTACTCAAAAATGCTGCTGAGATGACGCTGAACCGCCATTTCATAGCAGCGGGGCTGTTCGCAAAGAAGACGGTATATGTCCTGTATCAGCCTGTTGACAGGGACATGCTCTTCACAGTCATGCCGGAACACCACACAGGGCAGCGTCCGGCATTCAATGACAGGCCGGATATACTGCACATAGATGCTGCTGTTCTCCGGAGCAATCAGCGAGCCGGAGAACAGAATATTCGGCATCGGATCAGGTACATCACCGGACTGCTGCCGGATGCTGTGAAGCATATTGCCGCTCACAAAGATACTGTCTCCTGCTTCCAGGATGATATGCTCCTGCCCGACCTGATAATCCAGAACACCGGATGCTGCCGTGGCAATTTCAAATTCCGGATGCCAGTGCATCGGCCCGGCCTGATCCGGCAGCAGGGCCAGTTCATCCTGGAAATAGATGATTGGAAATGATGATGTATCGTGAACCGTTTTCTCACGCAGCTGATGATCCAGTATGATGGACATGTTTCCTCCTCTGGCGCTGTGTATGGATGATTTGCCCGCCCTGATATTCTTTACCGTGACAGGCCGGATGGACAGATGCTCATACACGCGGACGCCGCCGTCTCCAACAGGTGCCCGGGCCAGCAGGCCGACCTTCACCACCCGCTCAGCAGGGAGATGACAGCAGCGCATCATGCAGAAGTCCTCACCGTTTATTGAGTAATGGAACGCGAAGTTATTCCCCAGCATACCTGGAGCCATGATCTCAATTCGCTCATCAGTCAACCTGATTTCACTTGTTTCAGCCGCCGAAATTCCATGTTCCTTTCCTCCAAAACAAGTGATTGTATGTATTATATTCCCATACAGCCGCTAAAAACAGGGACAAAATCGCCATTTGGAAGCACGATTTACCCAGCACAGGAAAAGGCACCAGCGCACATGCCGGTGCCTCTGATCGTTAAGTGTTCATGCAGCAGGGTATATCGCAGTTCTTTATTCGGGATTCTGAATCCGGTCCGGAACAATCCAGTAATCGCATACAGGTCCGCCGGTGGCCAGGGTATAATCCCTGTGCAGAATACCATGACTGAACGCGGTCGTCATGTAGTCGATCTCACAGGCAACGGGCAGCACCTCCAGAAAACCGTTTTCCCTTGCAAACTTTTCAAGCGGGCAATGGGTGAAGTAATAATAGGAGCCGTCCCGGTGTTTCGTATCGTCGAAATTGAAATCCCAGGTCCTGTCCTTGTATTCCGGGTGGGCATCCGCCCAGTCCTGCATTCTATGGAACCGTGCCTTTGCCGCTGCCAGATCCTCAGCCCGGTTGATGTCTTTTCCGCCCATGATTTTTCCAACAATCGGCCTTGCCATAAATGCTTTCGTCACACGACGAAGGCTCTCCGGGGAGATGGCACCTTCAGCTGCTTTCCAGATCGCCAGAAACACAAAGCACATATAAACGTTACCCGCCATAGGGTTGTCCGCACCAATGTCATCCGTCTTTTCCAGCATCCAGCGATAGATCGCAGGCGCTGCCTTCAGCGCTTTGCAGGTCAGCGCTTTCCCGTACTCCTTCGTCATCGGCTTTCTGAGCAGAAGGGAAAACAGGCGAAGATAAGTTCCTTTGTATGGCATCATATCCGTCACATCTCTTTTCTGTCATTTCGTCATCACCGTGATCCACAGTTTCGGCGCAGCATGGCCGATGAAGCATCCACAATGCCGTCCTGTGCTGTCAGCTTCGCATGTGTTTCTTTCTGCACGATATACCCGCTATTCACCACCAGGATTCGTTCGGCGTGACGCCCATTCCTGAGGCCGGCCGCAATTCCCCTGGCAGATGTCCGGCACCAGACATCAGGAACGCGGTTTTTACAGCGCCCATGATTCATCCTCCGTCAGAAAATCAGGTTCACCCCTGCCGCAGCATTGAACAGCCGGGACATGGACAGTCCGTCCAGGATGATGTCCGGCCGGTTCACTGCGGTTTCCTCCTTCGGACAATCTCATCGTAACATTCCTCGCCATCCGACAGATCCGAATGCCGGATGAAGGTCACATGACGGCGCAGATGTTCATACGAGGTCGTGTCCGTCATGCAGAATATCCTGCACAGACCACGGATGCCATAGGCCTCGAACATCTCAATGTACACGCATTTGGAGATGTGGTATTCGATCCGGTCTTCGCCGACATCGAACCGGTCATAGGTAATGCTTCCATCCCGGACCCGCCTGTCATGATCCGAGATATTCCATTTTTTTGCGATACTGAAGCTGTTTGGCAGCAGATCGATGGCGCGGAGAATTCGACGGAAGAAATTCCGCCGCCGCGCAAACCCATGGTTGATCGCCCTGATCAATGACTGTTGGTACAGATGCGCCTGCACGGATAGCAATGTCTCGATATGTTGGAACGCCCTTGCAGTTCGATTCGTCTGCTTCCAGGATGATTGCAAACCTCGTCCGCGCATTCGGAGAAGGCGTCTTCTTCTGAAGATGCCTGATAATCTTCCTCTCCTTCTTGGAGAGAACGATCCGGAATGCACGCGGCCTGGACATCTTTCGCCCTCCATAGTAACTGAATCGGAATCATCGAACTGCTTCTGGAACTTATTCCTGCCCCAGAAATTCTTCGGCCTGCGTTTTCAAGCCATGTATTTCTCTGGTAAGTGCTTCAAGAGTTTGCTCGATTGATCCAAGCCGGCTATTCAGTTCACTGATTCCTTTTGCTTGCTTGCTCTCCTTCCTCTGTAGTACCGACTGTTCCTCACGTACAGTCAAAGCGCTTCCACTCGGCCGTCCGCGTTTCCCGTTCGGAATAATTTCGCCGGTTTCAGGATCGAACTGTCCAATGCAATGCTTTCGCTGAACTCGCTTCTGCTGATCTGGATCCCATTCATATGTTGTCTCATAGGCATATGTGGTATTGGTTCTGCGATTGTATGATTTGGTAATCGACATGCTGACACCTCCAAACATGCTAAAATTTCCTTTCTAATTTTAGCATTTATTCGGTATAATGTCAACTTTTAATTCGCATATTCGGCATATTTAATTCAAAAGATCATTGAGACGCTATAGTAGTCGCGTTCCAGAACATAGAAATTATATTTGATCAAAGAGCCCTCATGAGAGTATGTACGGTAGAATAACTACACTGTTTTCAATACCATTTCGCCAAACGACACAGTTGCAGCTTCCATCCCAACTGGTATCTTATATCTTTGCAAGTTTGTATTTTGTATTTTTGCCTTCACCGATCCTAATCAGCACACCGTTCTGCACCATTCTTTTCAGCGTTCTGGCAGCGGTTGAAGAACTGTTCCCGGTGATCTGTTCAACTTCTTGCCGCGCAATCAGTTTTTTTGTAGAAAGGTATGCAAGGATCATTTCCTCAGCCGTTTGATGAGTAGCTGGGCTGTGCAGCTCATAGGAACGACCGCTGTTCAGACTCGGTAGCCTGACCTTAAATACCTTCTCAGTTACCTGGAACAATTGGTCTGCCTCCATGGGATGATAGGCTGCAAGAATTTTCTTCAGCCCGGTTCCGTAAGCTTCAATCAAACTCAGGCGATAGAAGACATTGGCCAGCTTTGGATTCCTGCAGATCGACAAACCGGATGTCACATCATTCAGATGGAAGCCTGGGATAAGACCACCTACAGATACAATCTCGATACGGTCACTGTAGACACTGATCAGCGTGCTAGCGGAATATGCATAATCCCGGTGAACAATGGCGTTCAGCAGCGCTTCGCGCAGCGCCGCAGGCGGATAGGCTCGATGGTCAACTCGGTGAACCCCTTCAAAGGTTGCAAAAGTATCATTCCGCATATCCAGGAACGCATAGGCATCATCGACCTGCTTGAGCAGCGAGCCAGTGAATTCCCGCCGGTCCTGAAACTGCTCCTGGTCAGTTCCCGAAAAAGTCGCAGCTTTGATGATGTGGGGACACTGATCAGACAGGAGCAAACCAAGGTTCGTGAAGACACCATCGGAGGACACGATTCCAAGCGTCTGCATCTGCGGACACTCCAGATCAAGACCGCACCTGTCAAAAATCTCCTTCGCATAGGTGAAGGTCAAGTCCTGATGGAGAGATCGCACGTCTTCATACGTGTCTCCGTCTGTTTCCTTGATCATCTGACGAATGACTGCTTCAGTCGCCGGTGCAGCCGCAGTTCCCTGACGCACAAAAACGCCCGACGGACGCAGTCCCTTGTCCGCCGCATAATAGGGTCTTCCCGTGCCACGCTGTATGGATATCTTGACAATGCTTCTGCCTTCCGTCTCCAGAGGATCATAGTGAATGAACATCGTCACGTCAGGTCGGATAGCGTCTCTCGCCATATTTGCGATCCGCTGAATCATCAGGTCGGGAGAGGAAACGCCGACCACAGTGCCATCATCAGCGACTCCGACATAGATGATACCGCCGCTGGTGTTGGCAAAGGCAATGATATCCTTCCGGATACTTTCTGAATAATCCAGTTTCAGTTCGATCGTTTCACTTTCCAGGAAACCGGCAGACGCTTTTTTGCCTTGTCTCATCCATTGCACCCTCTTTCTTCCCACATTGCTTCTCACATTCTAATCATTCTTGTCATTCTTGTCAAACGATGAGAAGGATGACTTGAATCGAATGATATGTTGACTCTCAAATTGATACCCGCGAGGGTCTTTTCGTGACATACTCCCGCCACTTTCGCTTACACTTAAAAGTGGGGGCTTCCTGTTCGACAGCCCTTATGGGCTGAGACTGTACAGGCTATCCCCGCGTGTCCCGCGGTTTTGATCAGCTCTTCAGGCTGATGGATG
>CACYNZ010000247.1 GCA_902775835.1 uncultured Eubacteriales bacterium
CGGGCCTGCGCTTCAGCTGCAGCCACGCGCCGGCAATGATCACCGCCGCGCAGATCAGGCCGTTGAGAATATTCGATAGATACAGTCCGTTCATGCCGGCCAGCGGAATCAGCACAAGACTGCAGAGCGTAACGCCCAGCATGCCGTCCGTCACCGGCAGCACCAGGGACATGACCTTCTTTTCAGCCGTCTGCACATAGCCGGCGTACATCAGGCTGACGACAGCCAGAGGCATGCACAGGGGCAGCAGACGGAAACCCATGACGGTCATGCCATAGACCGGATCGGCCGGATCCTGGAAGAACAGCCGTGTCAGCGGTTCCGCCAGAAGGACCAGTGACGCGACAATGACCGCCATGAGCAGCATGCCGCGGGTCAGCGCAATGGTCATGACGTCCACCATGCTGCGCCGGTCCTCTTCACCCATGCTGACGCTGAAAAGCATGCGTGCGACCGCCACCATGCCGAAAGGCACAGCCCAGAACACAGCAAGCAGGGAATTGGACGCGGCGAAGGACGAAAGGCCCACACTGCCCACACAGCGCAGGATCAGTGCGTTGACAATGAGGCAGCGGAACATTTCCACAAAGCGCGACAGCGCTCCCGGGTAGCCAAGCCGCATGATCTGCGGGGCATCCTTCCATCTGCACAGGGAAAGCCGGAACTTCCACTCCGACCTGCCGCGCAGGTAATACCACGCCTGAATGCCAAAGAACACCCAGGCCGCAATGGAGGAACTCAGCCCGAGGCCAAAGGTCCCCATGTTCACCACAGTGATCATCACATGGTCCAGCACAGCGTTCACGCAGAAACAGACAATACTGGCCGTCATGGTGCGCCTGGTCTGGTTTTCCAGGGAGAGAAACGCGAACAGCTGCTGGCCGAGCACCAGCGCCGGTATGCCGATGGCCTGGCCCAGCAGATAGTCATTGAACATCTGCAGATGCGGCTGCTGGTCCACAAAGAGCCTTGTGGCGCCGGTAAGCACCAGCAGTACCAGAAGCAGGGATGTGGCCGCTGACATGATGAGCGCGGTCACCAGATCCACCGTCAGCACGCTGTTGATCCGCTCCCGGTCCCTGGCCAGATACCGACCGTAAAGGATCTGTGATCCGCTCACCAGCATGATGCTCATGGCATAGAGCAGATGATTCAGCGGCCCGAAAAGTCCGATGGCACTCATGGCTGCATTGCCGTTGCTGATCCCGTTGCTGGCATACAGACTGTCCACAATCCCGTTGACCGCGTTGATGACAATCAGCAGCACCTGGTACGGGAGCAGACGGAAAAACAATCCGGTCAGAAGCTTTCTGTCCGACAAATTCGATTGCAATGAAAACACCTCTTGTTTCAATGTACAGTTCAAAAGTATACCGAAGTATGCATGAAAATTCAAATGTGCATGATGATGCATGTATTTTCCCGTGGATTCTGTAGTGAAACCGCCTTTGTCAGTCATCCATTCCGGCAGCACATTCCCCGCAGGCGTGGCAGTCAGACTCCGTTTTCTCTCAAAAAATCAGGACCGGCTGAAGGAATTCTGCCGGTCCCGTCTGTACAGTGTTTCCCTCTGGCATATGCGTGCCGGTCAGCCGCCGGCTGCGCGCACCCTGTCCCGCAGTGCATGGAGCTTTTCATACTCTTCAGGCGTGATCAGGGTCTCCAGATACTCGTACCCCATGCCGACACAGTTATGCGTCGTGAAAAGCGAATTCATATAACGCATAAGCTCCAGGCTGGCTTCACGCAGTTCCGGTGATACTCCCGCTCCGCCGGCGACCTTTTCCAGCTCCATAAAATCCAGTTTCTTCTTCAAGTCTGCCATGGTAATCCTGCCTTTCTGACCCGGGGCTTCACTTTTTCTTCCACGCCGGGCCACGCTGTTCCCGGCATATGCTGATACGCACTTCCAGCGCTGCCTGGCAGTCAGATCCCGTTCTCACGCAGGCCCTTCAGCCATGTGCTCAGCGGGTCTTTTCCGTCCGACATGCACACAGGGGAAAGAGGAACACCACATAGAACACCTGAAGGAAGCAGGAAATGGTGGAGCCCGCAGGCCCCGGGATCCATGCCTTGATGAGTCCCGCCAGAATCAGGCTCACCGCATAATAGCCCAGAAGCCCGATAAGTGCGCGGGAGATTTTCGCGGAAAGGGCAACCTCGGTGGAAAAGCCCACCAGGCGGCGCTCCAGCACCCAGCCCACCAGGAAGCCGGCGCAGTATCCCACACCCTTGAAGGTATCATTGGCCATCTTGGCGCCGTCCACGATCAGCTTTCCTTCCGCGTCATAGTCCGCGGGATAGCCCTTCAGCGAGGCATAGACCGCCACGGCAATGCCCAGCAGCAGGCCTGTGCCGGCCACCATCAGGTCCTTCTCCGGGTGCGCCTCGATCCAGCGCATGAGACGCAGCATAAGCCACATCACCGCGGTGCCCGCCACAATGCCGACCAGCAAGATAGCTCCGGCTGAACCCCACCAGCAGCACCATAAGCCCCAGCACAATGCGCAGGGCTCTGGAGAATTCCTTTCTCAGCGCGCCGCCGCCGAACACCGTGGCGGCATTCATGGTGTGCCCGCTGGGGAACGAATACCCGGTGGCCGTGGTCATGGAATTCCCATAGGGAAGGATGCGCGCGTCCCGGATCCAGGGCCGGTAGGCGCAGGCCGTCACCTTCATCGCGCCGTTCACCAGACGATTGCCGCTCCAGCTCATCAGGAGATAGGTTCCCAGTTCCTTGCTCACGCTCCAGTAGATCAGCGCCATGATCACGATCACGGTGTTCAGCTCACCCAGAAACGTCATTTTCACAAAAAAGTCCGTCAGAAAGCTGCCCGCTCCGTTCCGGAAGTCCTGCAGCGCCAGAAGAATGTTCATGTCCATACCGTCACCTCCCCTTTTCAGATCCGTCCTTTACCCGTGGTCTTTTTATGTTCTTCCCCTTTGCGGGATTTCATAGAATACTGGTACATCCAGGTCAAAGTCCCCGGCGTCAGGCTCATAAAAGTGCACACCACAGGCGCAACGGATCTCAGATCCGCAGATTGGGGATGCAGGCGCCTGTGCACAAATGGGAAGCAGCGCGTCGCTTTCATCCCCGAGCCGTACTGCCCGTGACAGAGCGGGAGCATGGACTCAGGTCCGGGCCTGCGGGCAGTATCGTCCGTGAACCGGATATGCACCATGGCAGGATCCGACGCTTCCCTCTCCGGCACCATATGCAGGGCATCCAGCACTCATTCCGCCAGGTCCATATGATACCGGAAACAGGCGTCATTATCGCCGGTGTCCGCAGGAGGCGGCGCGGACTGTCCCGGCAGAACCTATGCGCACATATCCCATGTTATTTCGAATCTTCCCCGTATCCGCCCAGGTCCACGCATACCGGGGCAGCCTCGATGACGAAATGCTTCTGCGCAATGTCCGTCATGGGATGCGCGTCCGTGACCCGGATTTCCACATCCCCGACCCGCGTTTCCCGGAAATTTTCCGGGGAGCCCATCAGGACATACTGGACGCCGCTGTAGAGCATGCCCGGACCCGCAGGGCCTATGGGGATTGCCTCAAAGGGCTTTTCGATGTCAATTCCCAGCGCGTCCAGATACGCGGCAAAGTCCGGACAGGATGCCCTGACCATTTTTCTATAATGCCGGCAGGCCGCGCATTGACACAGTTCTTCCTCTGTAAGCTCCAGATAGTACTGTCTCGTTTTCTCTGTATTCATGTCTGTTCCCCGCCATGTGCTGACCCGGACTTTGCCAGTTAATTGCCGCTTTTCTGAAGTATGCCGCCATTGTAGCAGATGCGGGCATGATTGGAAAGAATTTTTCCCGGGCTGCCTGCACTTTCTGTGTACCCGGACAGAAGCGTGTCCCATGCATCCGGCGCATGCAGCATTTCGGAAACATGCCGCACTTCCCGGTTCATGGTTTTTCTGCAGGCCGGCAGCGCAGACGCTGCGCAAAGAAGGGACCGGCACAACAGACGCGTATGCGCCATGCAATATACAGAACAGATGCAAATTTCGCCGCGTGTCCGGCGGAGGAATTTTTCACCGGACCCATCATATTCCCGGGATTTATAGTATACTTGGCAGGGAACCGGCCAATGCATGCGCATGCCTGTATCCCATGTCATGAACCATATGGACGCGGCAATATCCATGCATGAGGAAGCGGCGAAATCTGCTGCCGGATCCGTGGGAACCGGTCCGACACTTCCTGACAGTCTATCGCGCATCTGTGCCGCAGTCCGGATTCCCAGGAGGTTTTTCCATGCTGAAACACTTCAGGTTCGGCTTTGACTGGAAAGGACTCATCCTGTTTCTCGCCGTCATGATCCCGAACTTCATCTGGTTCGCGTATCCCGCTCCCCATGATGTCCTTCGCTCAGCATCGTTAACCGGCACCGCTGATACCATCGGGTCTGTCTGTCAGGTGCTGATGGTAGCATGTCTCTGCCTGATCCGGAACAGAAGAAAGCCGGCCGCCCAGGCAAAGGGCATGATCCCCGCGGTCATTTCCTGCGTCTTCCTCTACTTTCTGTGCTGGGTCTTCTACTATCTGGGGCATGCCGGGGCGGCGGTTCTCACAGGCCTTACCGTATTTCCCTGCGCGGCATTTCTGCTGTACGCCTGTGACAGAAGGAACTGGATCGCGGCATATCTGGCCGGAGCCTTTTCGGTGTGTCATCTGATCCATACGGCTGTGAATTTCCTGTTTCGATGAATGTCCAGTTCCCCTGCTGCCCCCTCCGCTTTTCCGGCGGAGCCACCATCTGTCCGGGAGGAAACCATATGATTGCCATTCCGCTTGCGAAAAAGATTGCCGAACTCTTCCTGATCCTCTTCACCACCGCCGCGCTGGTCAGGGGCGGGGTCCTGAAGACAGAAAACAGCAAGGTGCTGTCGAAGCTGTCCCTGTATTTCATCACGCCCTGCGTCATCTTCAACTCCTTCCAGAAGGAGCTCACCCCGGAAATCCAGCAGGGACTGCTGACCGCGGCCGCCCTCGCTGTCTTTTTTGAGCTGCTTTTCTTCCTGTTCGCGGCACTGCTGCGGCGCTTCTGGAAAGCCACGGAGGTGGAACGCGCGTCCGTGATCTTCACCAACGTCGGCAATCTGGTCATTCCCCTGGTGGTGTTTGTGAAAGGCCAGGACTGGGTCATCTATACCAGCGCGTATATCCTGGTCTTCAATCTGCTGTTCTGGACCATCGGCCTGCGCATGTTTGATTCAACCACACGCCTCAGCCTGCGCAGCACCCTGCTGAACCCGAACATCCTGGCCATTCTGGCGGGCCTTATTTCCCTTCTTATCCATCTCCGCCTTCCCGAGCCTCTGGCTCTGGCCTTCAGCGACGTGGCGGCCATGATCGGACCGCTGAGCATGATGATCACCGGCATGGTGATCGGCGGCATGACCTTCAAAGGCATGTTTGCAAACCGCAGGGTGTTCGGCGTCATCTTTTTCCGGATGATCCTGGCATCCGGACTCGCCGTCCTTGCCGCCGCGCTTGCGGTCCGGTTCCTTCCGGTCAGCGAATCCATCGTCCTGATTCCGCTGCTCGGCGCGCTTGCGCCCTCCGCTTCCAACATCAACCAGGTGTCGATCCTCTACAACCGGGACGCCCCCTACGCTTCCGCGATCAACGTCCTGACCACCCTGAGCTGTATCGCGACCATCCCCCTGTGGGTGATTGTCTT
>CACYNZ010000248.1 GCA_902775835.1 uncultured Eubacteriales bacterium
CTTCTCACCGGCGTGGAGAGCACCGAAGACGGCCGGATTCTTGTGCGCGTATGCGAAACCGAGGGCAAGCCTGCCCAGGTTACCCTGTCTGTTCCCTTCCCGGTCCGGGAAGCCTGCCTGACGGACATGCGCCTCACGCAGACCGGGACTGCCGAGGTTTCCGATGCCGGCATCACCTTTACCGCACCTGCCCACAGCATAACCCAGCTGCTTATGACGCCCGGGAACTCCTCTGCTGAATCCGTATAACCTTTCAGGAGCGGCTGTTTAACAGTCGCTCCTTTCCTGTTTTACGAATCTGAAACCGGTTTCATGCTGTGCACCATGTCCATGAAGAAACAGAACGCCCCCGAAGCAGTCCCGGAATACGGAACCGCCTCAGGGGCGTTCGTTTCACTTCGCTGATGTATGATTTTCCCGTGGAGCTTCAGTCCACTGAGCCGGCCAGCTGCGCGTCCGTGACTCTCAGGATCAGCACCTGCTCATCCTCTTCCCAGACGCACTCGGCACCGATGGCCGAGGCAAGGAAGCTGCTGCTCATATACCAGTGTCCTTCATCAAACATGACCTGACCCTGTGCCGTTTCCACTTCACTGTCGCCCACGCGCACATCATAGGTCTGGAAATAGGATGTGCCCTCGCCGTATTCACCCCGCAGGCGCTCCGGCATATCCACGGACATGACAAATCCCATGAGCTCAAAGGTCACATGCGTCCGGTCATTCTCGCTCATCTGCCATCCGCACACCGGTGTCAGCACGGTCATGTCCAGCACGGCCTCGCCGTCGCGAAGCCATACAAAGCTCTCTTCCACAGGCAGCATGGCTCCGTTGTACAGAAGTCCCGCCTTTCTCAGCGGATCCCAAGAAGCGCGCTCATCCGCAGACACGGGGATCAGCCCGTCCGGATCCGGTGTCGCCGTGGGCACGGGACTGGGCGTCACGGTCTCCGGGTTGGGCACCACCTGCTCATCTTCGAACAGGCGTGTCTGTGTGGCACGCCCGGCCACGCCGTCCGGGGAAAGCCCGTTGTATCTCTGGAACAGCAGCACGGCATTCCGGGTCTGATACCCGAATACGCCGTCAATATTGCCCGACAGATACCCCAGTTCCTTCAGCCGCTCCTGAAGCCGGCGGACCTGATCTCCCCTGTCCTTCATGCCCAGATTCCTGTAAGCGGGATTCGGGGTGATCGTAGGTGCCGGAACCGGTGTGGCCGGAGGCGCCGTCACCGTCACGCTTCCGATGATCATCACCCCGTCAGAAGTGGGCTCCGGCATATCCGTCGTTTCCACAATGGCCTGCGGCGCCGCTGTCACTTCCGGCAGGTTCGAAGGCAATCCGGAAGCACCCACCTGGGCCGCCACTGTCAGTGCCATATAGGCAAGTAGTGTTTCAATAGGATTCATATGATTCAGGGCATGCAGGTGCACGCCTCTCCCTTCCTCCGTACTCAGGCGCACTGCGCCTGAGGGGATTGTAGCATACTCATACCCGTAAGTCCACTTTGCTGCCGTCCCTGCCCGCCGTGACCCGGATCTGGGTGGGAATGCATTCCTCCAGACGGCTTACGTGGGAAATAATGCCGATCTGCCGTGACTGGCCCGCCAGGGATGTCAGCACGTCCATGGCCGCGCTCAGCTCCTTTTCCCCCAGGCTTCCGAAGCCCTCATCTATGAACATGGCTTCTGCCTGACGCATGCCGGAGCGTGAGGAAATAATGTCGGAAAGACCCAGTGCCAGGGACAGGGAGACCTCAAAGGATTCTCCACCCGACAGGGAGCTCGTATTCCGCTTTTCTCCCGTCACTTCATCCAGAATATCCATGCCCAGGCCGCTCACCGCACGTCCGTCCTTCTCCGTGATCCTGTGCACCAGCCGGTAGCGTCCGCCGGTCATCCGGTCCAGATGCGCGTTGGCCTGCTCCAGAATCTCCCGGAATGTATAGGACAGCACAAAGCGGTTGAACGCGATGCGGCTGCCCCTGTTCTCATTGCACGTAGCCAGTTCCTGCAGCATGCGGGCCGGGCCCTCGGTTCTGGCCAGTCTTTCCGAAGCCTGTTCCACTTTCGCCCTTGTCTCCCGCAGGCGCTGCTGTCGACCCAGCGCGGCTTCCACGTTCTGCCGCATCCCGTCCAGCGAAGTGCGGATTCCGGAAAGCTTTTCTTCCAGCTCAGAGGCATCCGGGCCCTCCATGCTCTCCGGCAGCTCCGCTTTATACAGTCGTACCCGCTCCGACCATGTCTCCCAGGCCTTGTCAAACCCGGCCATCTTTTCTCTCAGGTCCTTCAGATATCCGGCCGGGTCCCTGCCCATGCGCTGACGGAAATCCTGGTACATTTCCTCGCTGAATTCCTGGGCTGTCAGGGCATCCCGGTAGGCCTGCTGACGCTTTTCGCACTCGTCAGTCTGTTCCACCCTCAGCTTTCCGTACGCCTTCAGACGTCCTTCCAGCTCGGCGTTCTCCTTCTGCACCGCATCCAGGGCAGCGTCCACCTTTTCAATGGCCTTTTCCCCGTCTGCACATTCCCGGCGGCACGCTTTCAGCGCGTCCTCCGCTTCCCTGCGGCTGGCGTGCTCCAGTTGGAATCCGCTCATGCGCTCGCGGATTTCCGGCAGCCGGACTTCCAGCCCGCTGCAGACTTTCCTTTCCTGTTCCCGCTGGCTTTCCAGGCCTTTGATCGTATCCACCAGACGGTCCTGGATCTTCCCAAGGCGCTCCTGTTCCTCACACCGGGCAAGGCATTCCTCTTCCTGCGCAAGAAGCGTCTTTCCCTGCTCCTTCAGCTGTGCTGCGCGCTTCAGGATTTCTGCGGAATCCCGCAGCTCCGCCCACTCCTGCGTTCCGCCCATACCGCGCCAGGTACCCAGAAGATGGCTGCATTTTTCCTCGAACGTCGCGCCTGCCTTTTCCACTTCGCCCCTGGCATGGCTCAGGGCCTCCTCCAGCCGCCGCCTTTCCTTCTCCGCCTTATCCACCGCCTTGCTGTCAACGGCCTTCGCGGCATCCGCCGTGCATTCCGGCCGGTGGTCACGGTCAAAGGCCGTGCCGCAGACAGGGCATTTTGCCTCCCCGTCTCTGTCGATGTCCTCAGCCAGACGCTTGCCGAGGCTGGCCGCCTGTCCCTGAATCCACAGCCGCATCGTCTCCTGATAGGCATGATCCGCCCTGCCGGCATCCACCAGAGCCCTGTCCATCACTTTCAGGCACGCTTCCTTTGTTTTCTCCGCGGCGAGCGTATCCGTACGCTCTTTTTCGGCATCCTGCGCCGCGAGGATATCCCGGTCCGTTTTTTCCCGCTCGCTGCGCACCCGGGCAAGGCGCGCGTCACAGCCTTCCAGTTCCTTCAGACGAAGCCGGTTCTTTTCCTGCTCATCCTTTTTCGCGCCCAGCTCATCCTCCGTATGCTGCAGCGCTTCCCGTGCCTGCAAAAGCGCTTCCTTCTTTGTACGCTCCTCCTGCTGGAGCTGCTCCCATTCCTCGTACCTCGGAAGACTCTCTTCCAGCTTGTGCGCCCGGATCCGGCTTTCAGCAAGCCGCGGCTCCATCTCCGCATGCACCCGGGCGGCTTCTTCCTTCAGTCTGTCCACGTTCAGCCGGTGGTTTTCCAGCTCATGCGTGGTCTTCTCCGCCTCCTGAAGGGTACTCTGCAGCTGCTCCCGGCTCTTCACCCACGCATCTTCCGCAGGCCTGACCTGCTGCACCTTTTCCCCGGTCTTCAGGTCCGCCTCATGCGCCAGGCGCTCCGCTCTGCCATGCTCCAGCTCTTCCAGCTTCTTTTCCGCCTCCCGCAGCTGTTCCCGGGTCTGCTCGGCCCGTCTGCGCTGCTCGAGACGCTGGATCATCGCATCTCTTTCCTTTTCCATCCCGGTCTGCTCAAGGCGCATGGCTTCCAGTTCCTTTTCCGCTGCGCCACAGATCTCCGCAAGCCACTCCAACAGCTGCGGATGCGCCGCGTCCGGCGGGTTTTCCGCCTCCAGCGTTCCCAGGGCTTCACTGATACGTTCCCGGTCCTGACGCCTTTCCTCCTCCAGCGCGCGGCTGGCATTGCGCATGCCTTCCTGGAACACCCGGTACTGCCGGTCGTCAAAGAGCAGGGAAAGAATACCTTCCCGCTCATCCGTCTTTGCGCTCAGGAATGCCCGGAACTCGCCCTGGGCCAGCATGGCAATCTTGCGGAACTGACTGTCGTCCATGCCAAGGATCTGCCTGACCGCATCATTGACGCTTTCCCATTTTTCCACCGGTCCCGCCAGCCCGTCTCCTCTGAGCACCGCTTCCTTTACCGGCGGTGTCACATATTTTCCGGTCTTGCGGTCCCTGCGCAGATGCATGCTCCGCTCCACATCATACCGGTGCCCGCCATGCGTAAAGCTCAGGGTCACCCGGGTGGCGCGGTCCCGGCCGCAGTAGTCCGAGAGCATCATTTCCGGCTGGCGCTGGGTACCGCTGGCCTTTCCGAAGAGCGCGAAAACCAGGGCATCAAAAATCGTGGTTTTGCCCGCGCCTGTATCCCCGGTGATGAGAAACACGCCGCTGCCCAGCCGGTCAAAGTCCACCTCTGTGCGGTCCTTGTAGGAACCAAAGGCTTCCATGGTCAGAATTCCCGGTCTCATGCTCCTGCCTCCCCGCCTCTGATATAAGTCAGAATCTGCTGTGCCAGCACGTCCGAGTCCAGTTCGGGATGCTCCTCCACCCGGCTGCCCGCAAACCTTATCAGCGCCTGGGCTTCCTCCGAAGGCAGCTCATCCTGATTCTGCTGCTTCCAGTACTCCAGGAAGAGGGACTCCATGCTGCGGTCCTCGCTCACCGGGCCTTCCATGCCCAGGTCACCCGGCTGGTAGTTCCGCACCCGCTCCATGCAGACCAGCACGTTTTCACGGTCGTTCAGCCGTGCCTGCAGGCGCTCCATCACATCCGGCGGAAGCGTGGCGTCCGTCAGCTGAAATCGCACATATTCCCGCCTGCCCAGTTCTGCGCAGGCCTTTTCGGTCTCCTCCAGCGTTCCCCGCAGCGTGCGCAGGGGATGCAGGGGTGCTATGGTCCGCATCCGCACCTGAAGCTTTCCCTTTTCCTCAAGCTCCACGATCAGGGCGCCGCGGTTCCCGCCGCTCCCGTCCGCCGCCCCGGCCTCATCAAAGTGATAGCACATCGGCGATCCCGCATAGCGGATGGATTCGCTGCCCATGCACTGCGGCCTGTGGATATGCCCCAGCGCCACATAGTCAAACCCCGCAAAAGCGGACGCGTCAATCAGCCCGACGCCGCCCACCACGGTTTCGCTTCCGCCCCTATGCGGACGCTCACCCCCGCTGATCACCGTCTGATGCGCCACAAGGACATTGCGCACCCCGGTGTCAATATGCTGCCCGGCGATCAGGGCAGCGGCCGCCTCCGTATACGTGGCGTTTTCCTGCCTGAGCACCGCGTTCACCGACGCCGGGAAAAAATAGGGCAGCAGATAGATCCGCACTTCTCCCCACGCATCCTCAAATGACAGCGTTTCCAGCTTTTCCGAGATCACGCCCGCCACATACAGCCCGCTCCGTCTGAGAAGGCTCTGCAGGTACTCAATATTCTCACCGCTGTCATGATTGCCGGCAATCAGCGCCACAGGAATCTTTTCCGCGCACAGCTCCGTCAGAAAATCCCCGGCCAGCCGCGCTATCCTGATCAGTTCCTCCGCCATGTGCGCCTGATCGCCCTCCGTACACAGCGAAAGATCGTACAGGTTCTTGCCGAAATGCAGATCCGCCATATGCATGATCTTCATGACTTCTCCTCCTTGTCCTGAAAAACCGGGATACCCGTCTTCGGGCATGCGCTGACCAGTTTTTCCTTCTCGCTCCGGGACAGCCGCTTGAGATGCCATTCCCGGCTCATGGCCAGTTCCCGGGTTTCGCACGTTTCAAGATAGACCATTTCCAGCGGCCGCCGGGACCGGGTATACCGGCTGCCGGTTCCCCTGCTGTGTGCCTCCAGCCGCTTTGCGGGGTCCGTGGTCCATCCGGTATACAGTGTTCCGTCCGAGCACCGCAGCATATACACAAATGGCATGCCATTCCCTCTCTCTTTTCCATTCCAGACTGAATATAGGGGAATTTATCTGAAAAAGCAAGCTGAGTCCCCTGAGCGCATGAAAAAACCGGTCCCGCTGCCGGAACCGGCTGTATGTCTTTTTCTCAGGGAAGCTTGAGACAGGCCATGGCCTTCTCCGCCTCAGCCAGCAGTACTTCCTCTCCAGGCAGCTCTTCCATGCTGCCCGGCAGGGACTGGACAGACACCACAACGCTTGACTTCTGCACCGTATCCGTGTACACCGTCAGCATGCTGTAGGAATCCTTGTCCGCGGACTCAGGCTCGGACATCTTGACCCGGACATAGGCGTACATGCAGTCATGCCCGCCCAGCTGTCCCTTTTCCGGCACAACCTCATCCTCTGACAGATTGTATCCGGCATAGGTATCCATCATGGTCTGCGCGTCACGGTTGGCCACACCGGCCACATAGATGTAATTGATCCCGTTCTCCTCTTCGGGCCGGACACAGCGCGTGCGGTTCTTCGAGTCGGAAGAGATAAAGAATTCCGGATCCAGTGCATATCCGTCGGGGATATCGAAGGTGGCCATCTTGTAATAGCGCGGATGCCGGTCATCCCCCAGATTGGTCACAATCCAGTTGTCCTGCACGCCCCTGAGGGTACCGAAGAAATTCGGAATGCTTCCGCCAGGTCCCACAAACAGCTTCAGCAGCAGGAACAGCACGATCAGGGCTGCCACACCGGCCACCGATGCAATGGTGATCTTCCGGCCGTTCTTTTCAAGGAACGCTTTGCGCGCCTGATCCTTTCTGCGCTGCTCCGCCTTCTGCGCGTTCTTTTTTGCCGCGGCCCTGTCGCGGTAACTGACTTTTCCGTTTGCCATATGAAATGCCTCCAGTCATTTGTTTGCATCCCCGGAATCTTAGCACCTTTTGCCCGGTTCCTCAAGTCACAATCTCCGGAGGCACAAAAGCGCGCCTGTCAGAGGATGGAGCGCAGCGGCGCGCGCAGATATCTGGCCAGAAGCCATGCAAGGTAGATCTTCACCGCGTCAAAGGGCAGGAACGGGAATACGCACAGGCTCAGCGATTCCACAAGTCCTGTATGTCTGAGCACCATGAACCACACCGTACCGAACGCATAGCATACCAGCACGCCGAGCACCATGGACAGGATCTGCAGGATCCAGCTGTCCCGGCTTTTCTTCAGCAGCAGGCCGATCACCAGCACGCAGGGAATATACCCCAGAATATATCCGCCGGTCACCCCGAACAGTTTGGCCGGTCCCCCGCTGAACCCTGAAAACACCGGCGCGCCGGCCAGTCCGAGCAGCATATACACCAGCATGGCTGTCACCGCCCTCGACGGGTTCAGGAGCAGCGCACACA
>CACYNZ010000249.1 GCA_902775835.1 uncultured Eubacteriales bacterium
TCCGGGAACAGGATACCGCCGCTCGCTTTTTCCAGGAACTCGGGCGGAAGCTCCTTCATGATCCGGTCCTCATCCGGCAGCTGTCCGTTTTCGGGTTTTTTTTCTCGTTCATATGCATTTCCTCCTTCTTAATTCTGACTGCGTGCATACTCATTATGCACATTCGGCGCCGGAACGGCAATGGAACCGCGGGCACCGGAACGGGCTTTGCCCGGATCAGTCCTCACAGATCCAGCATCTGCGATGGCATCCGGTGCATACCTGTTCTTTCTCATGCCGCGTCCGGAAGAAGAAGCACCAGCCTTTCTTTTTCATTCCCGGTATATTTCCAGCCGTGTTCATGGAAGCCGGCTCCGGAATGTCCTATCCGCCGCCGGTGATCGTTTTCTGCTCTTCCGGACGGATGATCTGTACAGTCTTCTCTCTCCTTTCCCTTCTGCGGTCTGCCCGCTGCTTTTTGGAGCGGTTTCTGCTTCCGCTTACATAGGTTTATACGCTGCAGAAGACGCAAATGACAGCGGGTTCGCAAAAAAACGTTTTTCCGCTTTGGCTGCCATCCCTCTTTGCAGCTGCTTATCAACAGCCGTAAACCAGATCACACGGACCGAAGTGGCTGAAACCTAAAGGAGATATGATTCATGGAAAACAATACCGGCATGACAAACAATGAGCTGACCCTGAATGAACTGAATGCCGTGAACGGAGGCGTTGAGCAGGAAATGGCACCGGGTAAGCTTCCGAAACACAGCTTACTCGAATGGTTGCTCGGCCTGTTCGACTGATCAGGCAAAGGCAGTCATTTTCCCGGAAACCGCGATACGGACATGTTTCGGATCACACTATGCGCCGCATCCTGCGGCGCTTTCTTTTTCCCCGTCCGCATCTGAAGGACAGCGTCCTGACCGGCGGAGATGCCATGAACTTCACTGCAGCCTTTCCCCGGTCAGCATCTGTCCTGATCAGGGTTCTTTGGGCAGAAGAATGCGGGGAATCATCGCTTTCAGAGGGCCCTGCTTTATGATACAATGATGGTTACAGGAAAACACAAACAGTCCGCAAGTCTGTTCTTCACAGTTTCTTTTCCAGGCTTCGGGAAATGGCTGTCACAGGTCTGCGGACAGGATCCGGGAAACGGAGGCGTATTGCATTGATCATGAAAAGAATTCTGGTCCTGCTCCTGGTACTTATAACCTTCCTTACAGGGGCTGCGGCAGAGTCCGCGCTGCCTGATGGCGGAACGTCCGGCAAGCACATGTTCGGAAGCACCGTCATTTTTGTGGGCACGGACCGCCATGCCGCCTATGAGACCATCAGGGCAGACACAGACGGGGCACAGGAGGTGGCACCGCCTCCTGAAGGAAACCGTCCTCCGGAGAACAAGAAGCCGCCAATGCCCGACATGATTCCCGTATATGATGAAAACGGAAGCCTCATCTGGCACAACAACCTGACGGACCTGCTGAAGCTGGCCAAAGCGGACGGCGTCGTGCCGCAGCTTGTGCTGCTCGGCGGGGATTTTATTGGTTCGGGCAGCGATCGCAGCAGGGATGTGACCGGCTATCCCATGGGCGCTCCCTATTTCTCCATGACGGCAGTGGACGCACAGGTTCAGGCGGTTTTCGGCCCGCAGACCAGCACGCTGTATACCTACGGCTCCCATGACGCAAACGCGGTGGATGCGTATCCGAAAGCCTTTTTCTCCGGACCGGCCGACTGTGGTACCTGCCATGTCTATGGCATCTCATTTGCTCAGATGGTCCATGATACGGCCCGGCAGGCCAGGGCCGGGAAATACAGCGGAAAGGATCTTGCGGACGAACACGGCCTGTCAGCCCGGGAGGCCTCCCAGTTATTCCTGTCCTGGGTGAAGAGCCTGGATGATCACCTTCCGATCCTTGTGATGTCACATGTGCCGCTTCACGCGCACAGGGGCGATAACTGCGGAGCTTGGACATGGATGCAGGCGCTGAACGCCGCCGCTGAAGAGCATGACGTGATTTTTCTCTGGGGGCATAACCATACGCTGGAGAGCAAGGAAGAAGGCCGTGAAATCGAGCGGGCCCACTATCTGCGCCTGCCCGGAGAGGAACTCACGGTCCAGAGCTGGGCGATCGATGGCAAGGGAAATGAAACCGGCGCCAGAATCATCACGACAGACGCAGGCGAAGAAACCCGGGAACTCGTCACACGGACGGGAACACTCCGCTTTGTGTATCTGAACGCGGGATATATCACCAACGGGGTCGGCACGGTTCTCTCCTTCCAGGACGGACAGATGACGGTGAAAAGGTATGCTCTGAATGAAGAAGAGAGCGCGGAGCCATGGACATACGATCTGCGTTTCCCGGAAACCATGTGATGGATGTCAGCACCGGATACACGGCACACGGCAGGTTCAGGGATTCACGGAAAAATCCCCGGTCAGGACATATTCTGGCCGGGGATTTTTCCATGGGATAATTATGATATGTAAAGAATACTCTCTATCAGAAGACCATGCCCTGCAATGCATTGTTTCCTTCGATGCAGCAGCCAAACTGCATCTGAAAATACACCTGAACACCGGGACAGAGCAAAACCCGGCACTGTTTCTGTCAATCCGTAATCCTCACAAACACCTGCTGGCCGGCGGAGTGGAGATCATCCTGAAAAAGCTGGGTGAACAGTGTGATGTTCTTCATGTGCATCCGCATAAATTCAGGCGGACAATGGCTACAACTGCCATAGACAAAGGAATGCCGATCGAACAGGTTCAGCGGCTGCTGGGCCATGAAAAAATCGATACCACGCTGCACTATGCCATGGTCAAGCAGAATAATGTGAAGATGTCACATAAAAAGTTCATCGGGTAATCCCGATGCTCTTGTTCTCCTTCATTTCCCTTCTGAAATATGCTATGATACAGGTGTGAAATGCAAGGGCTATAAGGTTTGCAGGCATTTTGCAGGAGGATTCTTTCGATGGATAAAGCACTGAAGATTCCGGGGGAGCAGTACCGGCGGTGGATTACTGAACTGAGCAACCGTTATCAGAGAAGCCAGATAAAGGCGGCGACATCTGTAAACAGAGAGATGCTTGCCTTCTACTGGTCGCTGGGACGGGATGTTGTCGAAATGAAAGCCGAAAGCCAATGGGGCAGTCGATTTTATGATCGCCTCAGTCAGGATTTGCAGAAAGCAATTCCTAACGCAAAGGGCCTTTCTTCCACAAATTTGAAATACATGCGCAGATTCTATCAGCTATATTCAATTCGTCCACAAGTTGTGGATGAATTAAGCCTTCCGTCGGCTGGCGAGAATCATCCACAAGTTGCGGATCAATTGGCGGATGCACTCGATCCGGGTATTTTCTTGATTCCATGGGGACACCACAGGGTCATTCTCGACAGCGTTAATGCTGATGCGAAAAAGGCTCTCTTCTATATCAGGGAAACCATTGAAAACAACTGGTCCCGCGCAGTCCTTCAGAATTGGCTGGATACAGATCTTTATGAACGTCAGGGCAAAGCTATTACCAATTTTGCCCTGACGCTGCCTGCACCGCAGAGGGACCTGGCACAGGAAATGACTCGCGACCCATACAGTTTCGATTTTCTAACCATTCGGGCCCAGTATGATGAGAAAGAGCTGAAGGATGCCCTGATGGAAAACGTTCAGCGGCTACTGATGGAGCTTGGAACGGGCTTTGCTTTTGTCGGCCGCGAGTACAGGCTTGTTGTTGGTCGATCCGAGCAGTTTCTGGATCTTCTGTTCTACAATTATCTGCTTCACTGCTTTGTTGTCGTGGAAGTCAAAGTGTCTGATTTTGATCCCCGGGATATGGGCCAGCTAGGCACCTATGTTGCGGCGGTTGACGGGATAATGCGGAAAGAATCGGATAATCCGACCATCGGCCTGCTGATCTGCAAAACAAAAGACAATGTACTGGCCCAGTACGCTGCCAATGTGACGAATGCTCCGATCGGCATATCAGAATACCAGCTGAACAACCTGCTGAAGGATGAATTTAAGGGAAAGCTGCCTACAATCGAGGAAATCGAACGGGAATTAAGAGACTGAAAGTGCTGGCTGCTTCAGGATGCACAAATGGCGAAGGGACGCATTATCTATCTGAATGGAGTTACCAGTTCCGGTAAGACATCTATTGTAGAAGAGCTGCAGGCATGCTGGGATGTTTTCTTCTATGTTGTGGCGAACGATCTGTTTCAGGAAATGATCGGGGAAGAGTACCTGAAGGAGGATTACTGGAAATACCTTGGTGAAGTGATCATCATGATGTACCATACAGCGAAACTGTTTTCTGATATGGGGAAAAACGTGATCATTGACAGTATTCTGGTGGAACGGGAAGGTGTTACACCTCATTATGAGCGAATGAAAGAGATTCTGCGGGACAATCCACTGGATATCGTGGAGGTTTACTGCCCATTGGATCTATGCAGGCAGCGCAACATTGACCGTGGAGATAGGTATGAAACACAGTCAGAAGAGCAAGCCAAACTGATGGCAGCAGGTATTCAATACAGCCTGCGTGTAGATACAAGCAAGCTTTCTCCGGATGAGTGTGCCGCTGCCATTCTCAAAGACCTGTTTTAGAGCGTTATTTTCCGATTTTGTTTTCTATCATTTCTCCTGCATTGTCTGTTTATCCGTGATCCGCTTCCGGATCCTGCGATCCGTCATACGGAACATATCCTCCGCCGCCTTCCCAGAAGATCAGGCTGAAGCCTTCTTCCGTCAGTTCCAGGCCTCGCACGGTGGCGCGGCCGTTATCGAACTGCAGGGTCAGTTCATAGGGTGTTTCGTGCCAGTATAGATTCATGAAGGGATTGTATTTTGTCACGTACCATGTTCCGGAGGAAGCGCCTTCTGCTGCGACCTCGTCGATCATTCCCGGTGCGGTGAACGTGCCGTCCGCTTCCAGCACCAGGATGTCCGGTGCCAGGGTGCCGCCGGCATCGAGCTGCCACGCTCCGGCAAGCTTTTCCATCTCTTCCGGTACTTTTTCCTGTTCCATGGGTTCCAGGTCCCGTATCGGGACAAAGCCCCATACGATGGCTCCTCCGTCCGTAAACTTTCCGTTCTTGACTTCCGCTGTCACATAGGCATAGTTGTTATTATACAGTCCCAGGCAGGAAAACTGCGTTCCCTTCGGAACAGAAAACTGATGAAACTGGCTGACATCAGGATCATCCGTCAGGAAGGTGTCCGCAGTCGCTTCCGCATCAATATGGACAAAGGATTGGCCCGGCTCGCTCCGCTGCACGCTGATCTCCGGCAGGCCCAGATCCCTGCACAGCGCGTAGCCGATTCGTTGCGTGCGTTCACTGACATTGTACCGGATGCAGGCATAGGATTGTCCGTCCTCGTTCTGATACTGGGAAAGCACCCACATGTCACCATTCAGCCCGACTGCCGCTTTTCCTTTTCCGGCACGCCATGCGGATTTCCCGTAAGGAGCGCTGTAAACGGCAGAAGTTCCTTTCTTCTTCGGCTGAAGGAGTTCTCCCGGGTGGTCGGGATCATATACGTCACCGGAAAAAGCTGTTCCCAGCACGTTTAGTCCGCTGTCAAACCGGGCATGCATATAATTCAGATGGCATACTTCGTCCACGGAATGCGGAAACAGATCAATGTTGAAATCTG
>CACYNZ010000250.1 GCA_902775835.1 uncultured Eubacteriales bacterium
CCGGCTGGTATACCAAAGAAGAAATGAAGCATCTTCTGCGGACGGAATGCTTCGCGGCCAGGACGCAGGCGTACTGCTATGCGTGGGCCAACAGCTGAGCCCGGGAACAGTTATACTACAGGTTTCTTTACATTCCATCCGTCATGCTGTAAGATGACATTGAATCAGGGGCATGTCCCGAAGCGAAAGGAGGAATTCAGAATGATCCGGAATACCGTTGCCATGCGTTGGGAAAATATTGAATTCCTGCAGCGTAGTACGAAACGAGAACTGCGCTTTGCTTTGTGCTGCCCTGAAACGATGCATGGAAGAGTTCCGCGACAGTTCGGGAAATAATTCCGGAACAGAAAAAGTGCGGCCGCTTGCCATATCAGGGCAGGCGGCCTTGTTGTATTTACCGCAGAACAGGAGTGATTCTTCCATGGGAAATCTTCCATACATTGACATGGCGGCAACCGGGAAAAACATTACCCGGATGCGGCTGAAGAACGGTATGACCGTTCATGACCTTCAACAGATCTTCGGATTCTCCACCCCGCAGGCAATCTACAAGTGGCAGCGGGGGACAGCCATGCCGACCCTGGACAACCTTGTGGTGCTGGCTGCGGTTTTTGGCACCACAATGGATGCCATTATTGTCCGGGCAGGCACATCATGACCTGCCCGGCCTGCGATCCCTTTGGCTGTATGGTCAGGACACCGCCCTTTCAGGACGGCAATGCGGGTCCAGGTACCGCAGGGATTGCCCAGCGCATCAGAAAAGTTTCCGGCCGGCGGGAAGTTCGCAGAGTTTTTTCCGCGATTCTGCCGGCGGAACATGGTATGCTTCATCCCGCAAGGAGGATCCGGTGGAAATCATGGCATCCGGCTCTTCCGCGGATATGCTTTGGTGGTTCAAAGGCAGAACAGGCGGGTCTGGCCGCAGGATAAAGGTTCAATTCCTTTCCGGAGCAGTCGCAGGCATGGCCTGCAATGAAAGATACCGACAGCAACTGAAAAGTTAGTATCTGTGTATCTGTCGGAATCTGCAGCCGAATGGCCGGGAGCGGCTGCGTGGTTCCCCAAAGATCATCGGCTCATGGCCGGTCGGGGTGGAAGTCCCCGGCATAGGACTAGGTATCTTGCCGGCATAAAGGCGCTCACAGCAGCTCATGTGTTTGGCAGCTAACCAATATTGCAAATGGCGCCTTGTTTTCTGAATAGACAGCGGGAACGCATCTTCCGTTTTGTGAGGGAATGGAGGACTCTATTCCGGGAATGTATCCGCTGTGGAATAACGCACGCAAAGGAGGGCGATGAACATGCTGGATGCACTGAAAAAAGAAATAAACCGTACCGTGACCGAGAACGGGGCAACCACGCTGCAGACGACCGGTTCGGACTGTGTTGATCTGTTCGCGACCATCGGCGCGCTCCGCAGTGCCGGGGAACAGGAGATCATCACCCGCTTTGTCCGTGCATATGCCGAGGATCCCGACCTTGCCATGAAGATGCTCTTCTACAGCAGGGATGTCCGCGGCGGTCTGGGAGAGCGGCGGGTGTTCCGGGTGATTCTGAGATATCTTGCGGATGCCGAGCCGGAGTCTGTCCGGAAAAACCTGCCTCTGATCAGCGAATACGGCCGCTGGGATGATCTGATCACGCTCTTCGGCACTCGCTGCTGGGAAGACGCGGTGCGTCTGATCCGGGCTCAGCTGGCGGAGGATCTGGCGTCCCTTGAAGCCGGGAAACATGTGTCCCTCATGGCCAAGTGGCTGCCATCGGTCAATGCGACAAACGCGGAGACCGTGAAGAGCGGCAAACGCCTTGCCAAGGCGCTGAACATGTCAGACAGAGAGTACCGCCGGACACTGGTGAAACTGCGGGCATATATCCGGATCCTGGAAAATGCGCTGCGTGAAAAGGACTATACCTTTGACTACGCGCTTCAGCCCTCCGGGGCCATGCTGAAGTACCGCAGAGCCTTCTGGAAGCATGACGCGGCGAGGTATGCAGCCTATCTGAAAGGTGTCGCAGAGGGCAGGGAGGACATGAAGACCGGAACCCTCTATCCCTATGACATTGTGCAGAAGGCGGTCATGTTCGAGGGCAGCGACGAGGAGCGGAAGACGCTGGACGTGACCTGGAACGCCCTGGAAAACCTGGCACCCCAGGGAAATGCCCTGTGCGTGATTGACGGCTCCGGTTCCATGTACGGAGGGAGATCTCCGTACCCGATCACCGTTGCCCTGTCCCTGGGCATGTATTTCGCGGAGCGGAATCAGGGAAGGTTCCATAACCAGTTCATCACCTTTTCCGAAAACCCCAGGCTTGTGGAGATCAAGGGAAAGGACCTGGTGGAGAAGGTCCGGTACTGCGAGACATTCAATGAGGTGGCCAATACCAATATCCAGAAAGTGTTTGAGCTGATTCTGGCTGCGGCGGTGAACAGCGGTCTTCCGCAGAGCGAAATGCCGGAGACACTGTATTTCATCTCGGATATGGAATTTGACTATTGCACCGTGGACGCGGACATGACCAACTTTGAATACGCCCGGAAGCTGTTCTCGGACCATGGGTACGAGCTTCCGGAGGTGGTATTCTGGAATGTCCAGAGCCGCAGGCGGCAGCAGCCTGTCCACCGGGATGAAAAGGGCGTGCTGCTTGTCAGTGGATTTACGCCCCGGCTCTTTGGTATGGTGGCGGGGAAGAACCTGAACCCGGTAGCGCTGATGAAGGAAATCCTGCTCAGCGCGCGGTATGCACCGGTCTGTGCCTGAAAAGACCGGCCCGGCATGGATGACGGCACAGGAACATGAATACTGGCTGCCGGAGCATATGGACTACTGTGAGGATATAGGCTACTGCGGAGAGGCAGGCGACAACATCCGGGATATGAAGGCTCTGCTGAACCGGTACGGACTCAGCTGGACGAAAGAGTCATGAATGCGAGCCCGGAGAACGGGATCAGATACACTTGAACCGTTATTCTATCAGTGATGTGTTTCTCTTGTTCGAATACATATTCATGTTGCCAGTCCGTAATATGTCATGATACTTGTATACGGGGTGAAAGGAGTGATTTCGGTCATGGAACGTGCCTGTCATACGACAAAACCATTTATGTGCGGAAGAAGCCAGGCAATCCGTATACCGAAGGACTATCGCCTGGAAGATACAGAGCTGATCATTAATCGGATAGGCGACTCTCTGGTCATCACGCCAAGGCATTCACTTCAGCAGGCCTTTTTTTCCGGAATAACTATGCTGTCTGATGATTTCCTGGATGAAGGACGCCCCGAAGAAACACCCAATGAAAGGATTTCTCTGTAATATATAAGCTGGATACACATATCCTGATGTTTTGTATGAGGCATCCGGACAGTGTCCATGCTGCCAAGGTGGCGGTCCATCTTGGGATAGATGTAGCATATCTGCTGTAACCTATGCAGAATCGGAATACGGTATATGCAACAGCAGTAAACCGAATTGAGGAATCACGGACAGCGCCTGTGGGAGGAAGCTTGGAGCTTTGGATCCGCAGGTGCGTTTTCATTTACAGAAAAACAGGTTGTAATCAGGGAATTCCTGAGAATCCGGGATCATAAAGAGGATGTCTTTGCAAAGGCCATACAGAATCAGAAATCATGTATTCTGACAAAGACAGCGCAGGTGACAGGATTATTCGCCTGATCCAGACGGGAATCACATAATTATTGAAAAATACGTGATTTTTGTTGACTGCACCTTATGCCCGTGTATGATAGAAAAGAGAATTAAGAGCTTCAGACGGGCAGGAGGGGGTGCAGAATGAAACGCCTGATCATGAATGATCTGATCGCATGGAAACAATCCAGGAGACGGAAACCGCTTGTGCTCTGTTTATGATAGATGAACTGAAAAGGCTGATTGAAAGGACTGCCAGATGAGCAGATCATGAAAATGAAAGAACGAAAGATGATTCTCTTTACGGATATCGGGGATACGATCATTGACGGGAGCACGGAAATCCGGAACAGCGAAGATGTCGTGCAGCGGGCGGAGTGTATTCCGGGGGCCAGGGAGACCTGTCTCCGGCTGCATGAAAAGGGATACCGGATCGCCATGGTCGCGGACGGGCGGGATGCGTCATTCCGGAATACCATGCGGCAGCATGGTCTGACCTCTGTGTTCGAAGCGTGGATCATTTCTGAGAATGTTGGCGCAGAGAAGCCGGACGCGGCCATGTTTCGCTCGGCCATGGAGGCTATGGGTCTGCAGGAAGAAGACAAGGCACGCATTCTCATGGTTGGCAACAATGTGAAACGCGATATCCGCGGCGGAAACCGGTTTGGAATCCGCACGGTTCTGCTGGACTGGTCGGCCCGCCGGTCCTTTGAACCGGAGCTTCCGGAGGACATACCGGTATACAGGATTCACTATCCGGAGGAACTGGAAGATCTGTTGGAAAAGCTGGAAGCGGAACAGCCATAGGACGGAGAAGGGGATCATCCACAGATGGATCATTTCTAAATGACAGAAGGGTACAAAAAGGCTGCCGGTGTGACATTATATCCAAAACGTGGGACGCTGTCCCACAAATTGACGTGGAGCCACTATTACGAGATTCTGAAGCTGGATGATCCATTGGAGATCAGCTTCTATGCCAAGGAAACCGAAATCGAGCATTGGAGCGTCCGCGAGCTGAAACGGCAGATGAAAAGCATGCTTTTCCATCGTTTGGCGTTGAGCAAAGACAAGGAAGGTGTGCTTCGTCTTGCTCAAAACGGCGTAGAGATTCAGAAGGCGGAGGATATAATCAGAGATCCGCTCGTCCTGGAATTTGCAGGAATCCCGGCAAGAGATATGATCTTGGAAAAAGATATTGAAGATGCACTGATGCGGAACCTGGAAACCTTTCTGCTGGAATTGGGAAAAGGGTTCGCCTTTGTTGCCCGGCAATACCGCATGAATATCGGTGGGCGGCAATTCTATTGCGACCTGGTATTCTATCATCGGATATTCAAATGCTTCGTGCTGATTGATCTCAAACGGGGTGAAATCACGCATGAAGACATTGGGCAGATGAATCTCTATCTGAACTACATCAAAGCCGAAGAAAACGAACCGGACGATAATGAGCCAATTGGCATCGTGCTGGGAGCCTTTAAGGACAAGCTGTTAATGGAATACGCTCTCCAGGGAATATCCAATCAGCTGTTCGTTACCCGATATATGCTTTATTTACCTGACCGAGCGCAGTTCCAGCATGAATTGGATAAGCTCCTGAGCGAAAACGAACGAAAAGAATAATTCGACGTGTATCCGTTACCCTTTAGAACGAAGAAAGCCCAGAGAAATCAAGCCTTTCCGGGTATTCATTTGGGGCAGGACGATCTTGTTGGTCGTCCTGCCCTTTTATAAGCCGGTTTACGGCTTCTCACACGAATCAAAAAGGAGAAATAACAGTATGGAAAACATGATGATTACTATCAATGAGAATGAAATCAAGCAGCCTTTCACAATCTTCACTATGCTGACATATAAGCTGGAAGAGAGAGGAAGCCCTCACTTCTAAGTGTAAGCGAAAGTGGTGGGAGTATGTCACTTCAAGGAATTTCCAGATTATCTACATTGAACGCATTCGAGCTTAGTGCCCAATAAGCACAAGCTCTT
>CACYNZ010000251.1 GCA_902775835.1 uncultured Eubacteriales bacterium
TGCTGTCCTTCGGCATCCACCTTGAAGTAGTAGGGGTTGCGCGTGTAGGAAGTCACGCCGCTGCCATAATCCGAAATGATCCAGGCATACAGCACAGGGAAGTTCGTCTCCAGACCGCAGTTCTCGAACGTGAGCGTCGTCAGCATGTCTGTATAGTCCGTCGCTTCCCAGTTCGTTACATCGATCGCGTTGAATACGTAGGTCCATACGCCTTCCTCGCTGGCGTCCTCGTAGCCAAGGATCTCCGCAAACGGCTGTATAAAGGCGTAATATGCCTCAAGCGAACCGTGGCATTCCTCCGCGTAATCCTTGTGGAAGGGCTTCAGATAATGCGCTGGCTTCAGAAGGTCGGTATAACCCTTCCAGCCGGAAGGGACCTTTCCCGTCTTGTAGGCCAGGGTGCCGGTGGTGTGCAGTCCTCCGGCACAACCGATGAAGAGGACTCCCTCGTTCTCGCTATCCAGGTTGAGCAGCAGCCTGCTCCGCAGGAGGAACAGCAGGCACCCGCGCCGGAAGCTCCGGCCCCGGAGAATTTCGAGCTGCTGGCCTTTGAGTGGGTAGAGGCCCACATTCTGGAGCTGAACACCCGCTGCAACGAGGCCATCGGCAACAAACGTACCACCGTCCTGCTGAAACCGGAAGAGCTTCTTCAGCTTGACTGGGCACCGGCGGATCTTCCGGTTGCCCGGAGACTGCACGAATTACAGGAGGGAACATTTTCTGTGAACGTAAAAATGATCGAGAATCATAATACCCAGATGATTGCACACCGTGGACTGAGTGGTCTGCAGATGGAGAACACGGTCGCAGCGTTTGAACTGGCCGGTACCTATCCCTATTTTGGCATTGAGACCGATGTGCATGTGACAGGCGACGGAAAGCTCGCCATCATTCATGATGACACAACGGACCGGGTGACCGGGGTACATTATGAAGTGGAGAAGACCGACCTTGAAACGCTCCAGTCCCTGGAACTGCTGGACTTCCATGGCACCGGGACCAGGCAGCGCATCCCTGAGCTCAGAGATTATGTGCGGGCGTGCAGAAATGCCGGAAAACAGAGTATTCTGGAGATCAAGAATCATATGCAGCCGGACGATCTCATGAAGGTTGTGCATACAGTCGAGGAAGAGCAGTGGCTGGAGCGGACGGTTTTCATTTCCTTTGACCTGGAGAATCTTCTTTTCCTGCGTAAGGTGCTTCCGGGTCAGCCGCTGCAGTATCTTGTGGAAAAAGTCTCGGAATCCCTGCTGGATATTCTGACGGAAAATCATCTGGATCTGGATATCTATTATGTGAACCTGACTCAGGAGTTCCTGGATCAGTGTCATGCTGCCGGAAGAAAAGTGAATGCCTGGACCGTGGACAAACCGGAGGACGGGGAGCGACTGTGCGGCTGGGGCATTGATTACCTGACGACGAACATTCTCTCCGGCGGGGAAGTCGAGGGATAAGACAGAAAGAAGAACATGGTGTGCATCTTCCGGGACGCTGCATGACATGCTGCGCACAGGAAATGCACCGTGGATCCGGCTGAACAGAATGTCTGCGGATGGAGGGGAATAGGTTTTGCTTTCGATGGAATGCGTGCTTTCTGTGGACTGGAAGCGGGCCGAGAAGGCACTGGCGGAAGCATGCGTCAGTTATGTCCGGGACAGCGGACAGGATGATTTCCTGTTTCAGGTGCTGCGGGCAATGGATACAGGCGCGGCGGATGTGCTGCTGGAGACGCTGGATCAGTTTTCTGAATCGGAAAAGCTGGCCATGCTGTCTGAGTTTTTTCTGACGCATGCATCCTGGGTTGATGAGATGATCCGCGGCTTTCTGGGACAGATTGGAGTGGCAGAAGAAGTCCAGGCTGAGATGGTAAGGGTCCGGCCGGGAGAAAACGGGACTATGATCCTGACGGTGGAAACACTCAGTGTACACCTGGCAGAACTGATCCGCAGACCGGAAGTGCAGGAATGGACCGGACTGCCGGAATGGACCTGCAGAATGCTCTCCGGTATTGGCGGCACTGTGGAAAAGCAGGCACTGAACATTCTGGAAAGCCGCGCGGTTCATGAGCGGCTGATCCGGCATGTGAATCATGAGCTGGAGGCGAACGGAACGGGCCTTGTTCTGGAATCCCTGCATTTTTTCGCTCCGCAGCAGTGCGTACAGGAAAATGGCGACCCGCAGCTGTGGGCATCCATGCAGCGCAGTCTTGCGATCGCCCTGGCGGGCGCCCTGACGCACAGGAGGTGATCACGTGGACGTGAGAAGCCGTGCCAGGGCAGTGATTGCGTTCGGCGCGCTTGGTGACAGCCTTGGTTTTCCTGTGGAGTTTCTGAAATGGGAGGATATTCAGGAGAAATACGGGCCTGAAGGCATCATGGAGCCGGAACTTCAGGACGGGTATGCTCTGATTTCGGACGATACGCAGATGACTCTTTTTACGGCCTGCGGTCTTGCCAAAGGCGGCATTCCGGATGTCTGGGAGGCATATCTTGACTGGCTGGATACGCAGACCGGCGGGCATGCGGGCAGACATAAAACGCCTTTGTATTGCGTGAAACGGCTGCACGCAAGGCGGGCGCCGGGCCATACATGCATGAGTGTACTGCGCGGACGCCGGCCCGGGCATCCGGAAGAATCTGTGAATGGAAGCAAAGGATGCGGTGGGGTGATGCGGGCTGCGCCTGCGGGCATCTGGGCAGGCAGCATGGACGAAGCCGTATGGACAGGCTGCCGGGTGGCAGCGCTCACGCATGGCGGATCAATGGGTTTCCTGCCCGCAGGCTTTCTTGCGGGGCTAGTGTATCAGGGGATCCATGGAGCATCTATGGAAACAGCTATTTCTCTGACAAGGGATGCCATGCTCCGTCTTCCACTGGAAAACGGCCTGATCCCCGTATTGGACAGGTGGGTGGAGAAAGCGGCCGAAACCGCGGGGGAGCCATGCTCGGACCGGGAAGCAGTGACGTCGCTTGGAGAGGGCTGGCTGGGTCATGAAGCGCTGTGTATTGGACTGTGCGCGGCGATCCGGCATCCGGACAGCCTGGAGGCATGCCTGCGGATGGCGGTGAATCACGGCGGCGACAGTGATTCCACGGGGGCCATTGCGGGCAATCTGTTTGGAGCGTTTCACGGCATGGAAGATATCCGGTGGCAGGGCAGAACCGAACTGTGGGATCTGTGCCTTCTCATGGCAGATGCATGCCTGGACAGACAGCTTCCGGGTATAGAGGAGTTTGCCGGATTTGCGGATGGATTGCAGGAGGAGAGTGCGCATGGCAGCGTCAATTGACAGGTACTGGCAGCCCGCTGCGGCTGCCTATATGCGCGGATTCCTTCAGGAGGCAGGGATGACCTCAAACCCCATGGTGACCGTGCCGTTCAGTGCACTGGACCGTGCCAACATGGACTATCTTGTCGGTGTCGGAATGAGCGTGGGCGGAAAGCTCAGTGAGTTTCTGAAAAAGCAGCTCCCGGCAAGGATTGTGAGAGTCCTTGATCTGATTGACCAGCTGAAGCCGGAGCAGGTGTTTGATGTGGGAACCGGAAGAGGTGCATTTTTGTATCCTTTTCTGGAGCGTTTCCCGGATATCCCCATTACCTGCAATGATCTGCTTCCCTACAGGACCGGATTTCTGAAGTATCTCGAGGATGGCGGACTCACCGGTGTGCACGTGATCACAGGTGACTTCTGCCGGCTGGATATTCCGGATGCGTCGTATGATGCGGTCACCATGCTTCAGGTGCTGGAGCATGTGCCGGACATGGAAGCAGCCGTACAGCAGGCGGTCCGGATCGCCAGGCGGTATGTGATTGTCACGGTGCCTGTGAGACCGGAAGACAACCCACCGCCCAGGCATATGCCGGACAGAAAGCTGCTTCAGGAACTGTTCCGGAAAGCGGGATGCCGGCAGATCACTTTTCTGAAGCTGCCGATGCAGATTTTTCTGGTGGCGGAGAAAGATCCGGAAATGAAGGAAGCATCGTGCAGGATGCGCGAGATACCCATGCAGGACCCGTAAGACGGATGTGAAAACTACAGAAAGAAGGAAGCTTATGGCCGAGGTTGCAACATTTCGCTGTCCTTCCTGCGGCAACAGCCTGGAATATATCCCGGGACAGACGTTCATGGAATGCCCCTTCTGCAGGACGAGGCTGGATGCGGGTGCCATGGAGCAGGCGGAAAAGGAGAGCACACAGCAGGAGAACGGGAGCGGTTTCAGGGAGTATCACTGTGCGAACTGCGGAGCCGGTATTGTGACCACCGAAACGACCGCAGCTGCCCGGTGCTACTTCTGTCACAGCCCGGTGGTGCTGACGGAGCGGCTGTCCAGCGAGTTCAAACCGGACGGTGTCATTCCCTTTGTGCTGGACCGGGAAGGAGCAGCCGGTAAATTCCGGGCATTTCTGGGAAAAAAGCGGTTCCTCGACCGCCGCTTTCTCAATGATGATCAGATGGAGTCCTTTTCAGGCGTGTACTTTCCATACTGGTATGCAAACCTGGAAGGGGATGCCTTCTTTGACGGAGAGGGGACGAAGGTGAACGTCCGGACGACCGCGAGGGAGACCATCACGCATACCCGGTATTTCCATGTCATCAGAGAAGGAAAGCTNTTTCGTTCAGAAACATGCAGAGAAAGGCACTCCGAAGTGCCGACCGGAAGCTGTCAGACGGCATTCATCCATATACCATGAATGAACTCAAGGCTTTCTCTCCAGCGTATCTCAGCGGTTTCCTGGCTGAACGCCGCGATGTGGAACGTGACGAGGTACAGCAGGAGATGCTCAGTGAAGCGGAGGGCTATGCGCCTTCCCTGATGAAGCAGGGCACTAACTACAATTCCCTGAAAGGCGAGACTTCTTTCCATCTGACAGGATGCGATATGAAATACGTGCTGCTCCCTGCATGGGTGCTGACGTACCAGGGAAAGAAAGCATCAGAACCGTACTACTATATGATGAATGGGCAGACAGGAACGGTCTGCGGCAAACTTCCGGTGAACAGAAAGAAGCTTCTTCTGGCATGCGTGATCGCCGGTCTCTGTGTCACCGGACTTCTCTGTGTGGGAGGTGCACTGTTTTGGTAAGGCATGTGCTTGGCTTTCTGCTGGGCTGTCTGCTGATCAGCTGCTGTGTATCCGGGCAGGCAGCACCGCCCATGGTGGTGGATGATGCCAAACTGTATTCACAGTCTGAAATCGAGCAGATGGAGAAGATGATTTCTGAGATACGTGAAACATACCAGATGGATGCCGCTGTCTGGACGACCTACAGCATTCCGGACAGTCATGGGGATGACAGTGTGACAGTCGCATGGGCGGACCGCTATTATGAAGAGCAGGGATACGGGCTTGGAGCAGACCGCGCAGGCGTGGTTTTTGTCCTGGATATGACAAACCGTTATAATTATCTTTCCGATGCCGGGACCATGGCGGACTATCTGACCGATCACCGGATTGAGGAGCTGCTGTCGGCCGCGGATGATGATCTGGAACTGGGGTTTTATGGGGATGCGATGATTGCACAGCTCCGCAAGCTGACCCGGTTTCTGAAGGAAGGCATCGAGGAAGGACAGTTCCGGTATGATGCGGAGACCGGGGAGCGACTGACCGGCCTGTACAACCGACTGACAGGGTCCGAGCTTTTTCTGGCGGTCAGTGCAGGACTCGGGACGGCACTGTGCTTTTATCTGCTCGTGATGAGCCGGTATCATCTCAGAGGCAGTACCTACCGTTATGACCGATCCAATATGAAGGTTAAGCTTGTGCGCGATGATGAGCAGTTTCTGCGGGAAAAGGTCACCAGAATCCGGAATGCATCTTCTTCGGGCGGACCGTCCCGGGGCGGCGGAAGAGGCGGCGGCCTGGGAAGCGGAATGCACCGTTCTTCCGGCGGGATGTCTCACGGAGGCGGCGGGCATCATTTCTGAGTCGGGATTGTGCCGGCCTGTCATGGCAGGCCGGAGGGCACGGAAAAAGCGCATGCTTCTGCAGGATTTGCTTTCCTGCAGAAGCATGCGCTTTTCAGATGGAACTGAAATGAATCGGAAACGTATTTCCCCTTCCCAGGCATCAGCACAGCTCCCTGCGGAACTGTTCGGATGGGATGTCCGGCATGAGCCTGTGCAGGGATGTGGTGAGCTGGTCCTTGGACGCATCCGGATCCATATCCTCCACGCGGTCTGCCCAGTCCTGGCCAAGCCACTGGTCCGCGGTGATCAGCGCCGCATTGCCCCAGCCGTACGGTTTCCCATGGCGGTCGATATCATAGACGAAATCCTGAATCACCACGTCGGTCTGCATCTGAAGCCGGGCCGATACGGTGTCGAAGCCCTTGGAAAAGGGCAGGAGATGTTTCAGATAGCTGGACCGTATACCCGGATGCTGGGTGAGGGAGTTCATGAAGAGCATATCATTGCGGGGAACCGTGCCGTCGTCTGCGCGTTCCTGAAACGTCATGCCTTCACGGCGGAAAGAGGCAAGCAGTGAAAAGATATCCGGGCTGACGAAGGCAGCCTTCCGGTGGAAAAACTTTCCGTAAATCACCTGCTTCCGGCTTGCAAGCTGCCCCTTCCATTCCCATGGTCCTTCCTCTGAAGTGAACCAGATGGCGGGATCAGCGTGTTCTTCCAGGGACCATCCGGGAATGCTGTTGGAAAAGAACGGCAGAAAACCGACATGCATGACCAGACGAAGCAGATCCTCCCGTGAGTGGACAGTAAAGAAACGCTGCATGTGTACACTCCATTCATGATCCTCTGTTTTGCGCGGATATGTCCGGCATGCAGACGGATCAGGCCTTCATGGTAAAGTCCTTCCCGCAGCGCGGACAGTGTATTTCCTTTTCCCCGCTGCCGCGCTTCAGCCGCATCCGGGCTTTGCAGCCGGGACACCTGAAATATTTGTATACACGGAAATTCTTCAGCCTCAGGAAAAAAGCCTTGATTTCTCGGACCCACACGGTTTTTTTCTGGAGAAACAGACGGTTTTCAGCGATCCGTTTTTCTGTCTGGCGGGAAAAAATCCGAAACAGAGTCCAGATCCACAGGCCGATTCCGACCACATCGAGGAGCAGGCTTCCGGTAATCGAGGAAACCAGGGTAAGGATGAGGGCGGCAAGGGTGGTATACATGGACAGTTCATCTGCGCCATGACGACCGACCATGAAACGGGAAAGTGACTGACGGATACGGTTCAGAAACTCTTTCAAGGGACAAACCTCCTTATACTAAAGGAATGGGAATTGTGTGCATGGTAGGAAAACAGGGTCAGCAGCACATGAAATACGGCCGGCCGCAGAGACAGTTGAGCAGGATGTTGATGCCGATGATGGTGGCACAGGGATTCGAGCAGATGCTGTCTCCGAAACTGCGCTGCCCGCCGCGGCTCTGATAGAAGCCGCCCGATCCCTGCAGAGAACGCAGAAGCGACTGATATTCCGCATTGGAAGGATCCAGCTGCACAGCCTGACGTGCATGGTTCAGTGCATCCACGCGCTGACCAAGCCCCTGGGATGCCAGGGCATTCAGGTAATGCCATGCGGCGCCCCGGCTTGTCATGCGGGACAGGAGCGAGATGGCGTCCTGATAGCGGCCGGATGCAATATCGTTGGCTGCGGCCTGCAGTTCTGGATCGTCCCAGGTCTGCGTGGAAGTGCGGTATGTCTGCTGTCGCCCCTGATTCGGATCGAAACCAAAGCCGAAGTCCCAGAAACCGCCAAAGGGGTTCTGCTCCTGGGTGCGGTAATCATAGCCGTAGCCGGATGACTGGCGGCTGTTTCCGTATCCATAGGAAGCCTGACCCGACCACTGACCATAGGGACTGCCCTGCTGCTGATACTGGCCTCCGCCCTTTTTGATTCGAATGGCTTCGGCATAGGCTTCGTTGACTTCCTTCATTTTTGCTTCGGCCTGCTTGTCACCGGGATGAAGGTCAGGGTGGTACTTTTTCGCCAGTTTATGGTAAGCAGATTTGATGTCCTCTTCGGTTGCGTTCTGGGAAACGCCGAGAACCTGAAAGGGATCCATCAATGGCTGTCAGCTCCTTTCTGCAGGCGTTCTGCCTGGGCGGATTCAGTCTGTTCCTGGTGCTTTTCCTTTTTCTGCATGCGGAGATGGTATCGGTAGAATACGCCTCTGAGCAGAACATGTTCGATGAGATCACGGTCCTGCTCAATGGGGAGCAGATCCGCAGCGGCCACTGCTTCGCCAAGCATTCCGGAGAGCGCGTCCCAGACCGTATCTTCATAGCCGGGTGCATCATGGATGCTTCGAAGGGGATTGAAGCGGTGCTTCTTCAGGTCTTCGTCATAGTCTTCCCATGCGTCCATCAGATAGATGAACTGTCCAAGCGCATATCCGATCCTGCGGAAGAGCGGAGAAAAAATGTCATTCCGGCTGTCGAAGACTTCAGCCACCATGTCTCCGGAAAGACGGCAGAGCGCATCAATGTCGTTGCTCTGGGCGTCTTCCAGTTCATGAATGGATTCGAGGGCCTGCTGGATGCGCCGGTTCTTTTCCGGATACCGGGCCTGAATCTGTCCGATTTCCTTTTCCATGTTTCTGGCCCGAAGCCGGGAACTGCGGTGATGTTCATCCCGGATATCGTCAAGGAGCTTGTAGTAGGCCAGCAGCAGGTTCATATCAGCGCAGTAGGAGGCAGCGTCCGTGATGTGCATCCGGCGTTTTTTCAGAGGATGCAGGGGGCACACTCTGGCTGTGTCCGTTCCGGTCTGGTCATAGACGGAGGAGATGAGGATGTACAGAAACGTCATATCGTTGGATAGAGCCATACGTCCTGTTTCACCCAGGGTCTGGGACATTTTCTGACACAGCCCGCAGTACCAGCTCTGGTAGCGCTTTTTTTCTTCTTCCTGAAGGGAAGCGGGATCAACCGTTATATAGCCGAACATGGTGATTCTCCTGCCTGTTATACATCTATGGCACCGTCGTCCTGAACATTTTCCGCATTTTCCGTATAAATGCCGAGCTCGTGGAGTCTCAGGTCCAGAGCATTCATTGCCAGCTCAAGCTGGTCCATGTCAGTTCCGCCCAGGGCATGCTCCAGGACACGGATGGCATCTTCCATCTGCTGCCGTTCATCGCCCTTGAGACGGTGAGTGGCGCGCCTTGCCCGGGAAAGCATGGATTCGGCGCGGTCCTTCTGGGCAGCCTGTTTCTTTTTCCGGCTTTCACTGGCGGCATAGGCCTCCGCGTCACGCATAGCCTGATGAATTTCCGACTGACTCATCCCGCTTGCGCCGGATACGGTGATCTGCTGGGAGTTCCCTGTTCCCTGGTCACGCGCGGTGACATGCACAATACCGTTGGCATCGATGGCGAAAGTGACCTCGATCTTGGGCACACCGGCAAGCGCGCGGCGTATGCCCTCAAGGCGGAAGCGGCCGAGAGAACGGTTGGCGGAAGCCACAGGGTTTTCGCCCTGCAGCACATTGATTTCCACACTGCTCTGGAAGTTCGCGGCCGTGGTGAACACCTGGGAATGCTGGACCGGCAGGGAAGTGTTGCGTTCAATGATCTTTGCATACACGTCGCCGACGGTTTCAATGCCCAGGGACAGGCTCGCGACATCGATCAGCAGAAGCCCGCCGACTTTTCCGGACAGCACGCCGCCCTGGATGCAGGCACCGAGGGCAACGCATTCGTCCGGATTGATACCCTTGAAGGGTTCAAGACCTGTGAGACTCCGGACCTTTTCCTGAACTGCGGGGATCCGGGTACTGCCGCCGACCAGCAGAACCTTGCTGAGCGCACCTCTGCTGATGCCGGCATCCTGCATGGCCTGCTTTACAGGGCCTTCCGTTTTGTCCACAAGATGAGCCGTCAGTCGGTTGAACACATCCCGCGTGAGCGTGAGGTCCATGTGCCTGGGGCCCTGCGATGTCTGGCAGAGGAATGGCAGACTGATCTGGGTGGAAGTGACCTGGGAAAGTTCGATTTTTGCCTTTTCGGAAGCTTCCCGGATCCGGGCCATGGCGGAAGCATCACGGATGAGGTCGATGCCTTCCTTCTGACGGAAGGACTCCACAAGATATTTCGCTATGCATGCATCGAAGTCGTCTCCGCCGAGATGGCTGTTTCCTGCCGTGGACAGCACCTGGATCACATCATGGGAAATATCCAGAATACTGACATCAAAGGTTCCGCCGCCCAGGTCATAGACCATGATTTTCTGGGGCTCTTCCTTGTTCAGACCATAAGCCAGGGCGGTGATGATCCGGTCCACGCGGAGACCGGCAATCTGCCCGGCGTCTCTGGTCGCCTGACGCTGCGCATCCGAAAAATAGGCAGGAACCGTGATGACCGCTTCATCTACCGGACCGCCGAGATACGCTTCCGCGTCTGCTTTCAGCTTCTGCAGGATCATGGCGGATATTTCCGGAGGCGCATAGCTGCGGCCGTCAATATTCATTTTCCAGTCGGAACCCATTTCACGCTTGATGGAAGAAATGGTTCGCTGGGGATTGATGGCAGCCTGACGGCGGGCGCTGTCCCCGACAAGCCGGCTCCCGTCTTTCGTAAAAGCTACCACGGACGGGGTTGTGGAACGGCCTTCAGCATTCGGTATGATTACGGCGTGACCGTTTTCCATTACAGACATGCAGGAATTTGTTGTTCCCAGGTCAATACCCAGTACATATCCCATGGAATGCACCTCCCTGATTTACAGGTCTTATTGTCAACAGGCACATGAACAGAATGTGAATGAATTGTGAAGACTGCTGTCACGCAGACCATTTTTCATGAAGTTCTCATGATTCTGTCATCTGCCTGCAAGAAACATGCAGTGCGCGGAAGCATTAGAGGCCGGACAGTGTCAAGTACTGCAGGCCATGCTGCCTGGTAAAAGGCATGCTCTGTTCATCGTATCATTCCTTGCCACAAGCGTCAACAAACGATGGCAGGGCCGGCAAAAAGACGGCATTGAAACACATAAAAAAATCATGGTATACTCTATCCGGGATGATTTGGATGATGCCTGCACAGGAATACGGGAAAAAGCAGGCTTACCTGTAAAGCCGGAGCGTATTTTCGATCCAGTACTGATAATACGGCCCGGACTTTTCCAGCTTCTTCATTGCGGTGTACAGCGGCAGGCCGTCTTCCACGCCCAGCCAGAGATCGCACAGCACGCTGTCAAAGCGTGCTGCTGAGGCGGATGCGGCAAAGTGGAATGCATCATCTTCAATGATCTGCAGACGTTCGGCGCCGGGCATTCCGGGAAGAAGATGACGGGAAAACAGCTGTATGACCTCCGGGGATTTCTCGATGACGGTCACCCCGCTGACCCGGGAATTCGCCAGAGCCAGAAAGACGATGTATCCCAGTCCGAGTCCGTAGATGAGCGTGTTCCCGAACAGACGCGACGACATGGGGCGCAGCGTTGCCAGTTCATGCGGGTTCAGCGTCATCCAGGTCTGTCCATATTCACACAGGGCAGGCCAGTGCATGGCCGTTTCAAAATAGCCCAGGTGAGGGTACACCACGCCGCGCCTTGTGCTGTGCTCATCACAGGGAAGCAGTTCATAAGCCGGACTGGTTTCCCATGTGAGTTCATAGTTCCCGCTTCTGGCGTGCAGTCCATCTGGATAGTATTTCAGATAAGGGTCCTGCAGGAACCGCTCCGGGGAGAGCAGCTCAGGGAGCTCATGAAAAAAGGTTTCATAGATTTCCCGGTCCTGCTGCATATCATAGCCCAGCCGGCAAAAGAGCAGGAGTGCTGCGGCATCCCGCGGGGACAGGGAGCATTCCTGGGACAGGGATGCAATCTCCCGGGCGTCTGCAAAAACAGGCGCTGTGCGCAGCAGGGTGCTCAAACGGATGAAAAGGTCTTCAGACATGGGGGACATGGAATATACGCTCCTTAATTGCCGTTCAGTATCGGCGTATGTGTTCCGGATGGTTATGCATGCAATGCCCGGAAGATGATCAGAACAGGATTTGGAGGTGCTGCCGTGATGCAGGTGTGCATTCGAACGGCTGTGGAAAAGGATGTGCCGCAGCTGGCGGCCATGGAAGCGGAATGCTTTGCGCCGGAAGAAGCGGCCAGTGAAGCGCGGATCCGGGACCGGGTCATGGCGTTCGGGGATCACTATCTGATTCTCTCCTGCGACGGACGGGACACGGCATACGTGGATGCAATGGCCACAGATGAAACCGAGCTCAGGGATGAAATGTACGCGGATGCATCGCTGCATGTTCCGGATGGA
>CACYNZ010000252.1 GCA_902775835.1 uncultured Eubacteriales bacterium
GCCCGCGTCATCCGTATAGGTCAGGTATATACACGCCCGGGCTCCGTCCACGGTAACCTGATCCACCTGCGCCGGGAAATGATCTGCACTGCAGGCCGCTTCCAGCATCAGCCGCCCGAGCAGGACCACCAGGAGCGACAGACAGAGAAACCGGTGCTCCCGGAACCAGGATGCTTCCATTCCCGTTATCTCCTCCCATGCACATTCCCTCATCGCTCCAGTTTCATCTGCACATGCGGAATCCCGTCTTCCAGGAATTCCCCGGAGCAGGTCCGGAAGCCCTCACGCTCATAAAAGCCCACCGCATAAGACTGCGCCTCAAGCACAATCTGCCGGGGATGCATTTCTTCCCGGACCTTTTCCAGCCCGGCCCTCAGGAGCACGCCGCCATATCCCCGGCCGTGGTGCCGCGTGACCACCCGTCCCATCTGCACCACACCCTCTTCCCGGACATAGGCGCGCAGGCAGGCTTCCAGCCGGCCGTCCTGCATCAGGAATACATGCAGGCTCTCCGGGTCTTTCCCGTCCATATCCTGATAAATGCACTGCTGCTCCACCACAAACACTTCCGACCGGAGACGCAGGATCTCGTACAGTTCCCGCACGGTCAGATCCTCAAAGTACCTGGAAACAATCTGCATGCCTTCACCCGTCTTCTGTCCCATTCCCTGTATCCTTTCGCCCCGGACGCGCACCTTCCTGCAGGTATATCCCGGACCACTTATTCCGTTTTTTCATAGGCAATCCTGGGAAACGGGTCCTCCTCCACATAGATCGTCCCGCAGCGGACAAACCCGAGCTTTTCCAGAAGATGCTGCATCACCACATTGTCCCCGTGGGTGTCCACCCGCAGATGCCGGCACTGTTCCCAGGCCCACTGCATGCAGAATGTGCCGATTCCGGGCATGCTTCCGTCACCTGCAATGCGATGCACCACGCCGTAGGGTGCGTCACTTCGCCATGCCCCGTCCCAGATGCGGGCATAGGTGGGTTCTATATTTTCTCCGCTGATATAGAAGAATGTGCCCACCACCGCATCTTCATGCACGCAGACATAGCTGTGGCCTTCCTCGATATCCCGCCGGATCAGGGCTTCCGGCGGCCAGCATGTGGGCCCCCACTGTTCCGGGTTCCCGTGCTCGGCCATGAAGCGCCGGGCATATGCATAGATTTCCATCATACGGCTGACATCCTCTGTGGTTGAATGACGGATTTCCATCGTCACGCGCCTCCCAGGTTCCCCGCCTGCGGCGGGAATTCTCTGGGATTATACCGGAGGATGTCCGGCCCGAAAAGAGGCATCTCTGCTCTTTCCCTGTCCCTCCCGGAGAGAAAAATCCTTCCGGATGAAGGAGTTTGGCAAGTCTTCCTCGAAATGCACAGGACAAGGCCTGCCCGGCAATGCGCCGGGAAAGCAGAGAACGATCCTTATGGAGGCCCTTATGGCGAATATATTTGATTATCTGGACTGGCGCGGTGACATGCCATTGTCCGCGGATCCCCTGAACGAAGTGGACAACCTGGTGCTGTCAGAACTTGTCTACACGGATTTCCGGGAAATTGTGCCGGAAGACGGCCGGGAAATCTCCCTGCAGGAGGCCTGCACGGAATTCTTCCGCAGGCATACCCGGGAAGAGGTGCTCGCTGACAAGACCTTTACCGGCAAGGCGCCCCTGCTCATGGAAATGATGGTGAACCGTGCCCGCTTCCAGGACATGACCCTTTCCTGGTACGTGGATGAGATTGACGTGGAAAAAGAGTTCCAGCTCGCCGCCGTCACCTTCCGTTTCCCGGATGGCAGCGCATACATCGCGTTCCGCGGCACTGACGGCACGGTGGTCGGCTGGAAGGAGGACTTCAATCTCACCTTCCTCTCCAGAACGCCGGGCCAGATGGGGGCCATTGCGTATCTGAACCGGGTCGGGCACACCCTGTCCGGACCCCTGACCGTGGGCGGCCACTCCAAGGGCGGCAATCTCGCGGTATACGCCTCCGCCTTCTGTGATCCGGATATCCAGGACCGGATCCGCACGGTCTATTCCAATGACGGCCCCGGCTTCCGGCAGGAAATCACGGAAGACTCCGGATATGAGCGCATGCTCGGGAAAATGATCAGCATTGTGCCGGACACCTCCATCATCGGACTTCTGCTCTCCAGCCGGGCTTCCCATCGTGTCATCGAGAGCACGGCTTCCGGGATTTTCCAGCACGACGGCTTCAGCTGGTCCGTGCACCGGAACCGGTTCGTCCCGGCCCAGCTGAGCGCTGTCAGCGAGCTCATTGATCAGGTGCTGGGCAGCTGGCTCGCCCAGATGGATGATGAAACCCGGGAATCTGCTATTGACACGGTGTTCTCCCTGTTTGAAGCCACGGGCAAGGAAACCTTCGGGGAAATCAACGGCCAGAAGCTGAAAAGCGCTGAGGCCATCCTCACCGCCCTGCGCAGCCTGCCCAGGGAAAAGCAGCAGGAAGTCCTGCGGCTTTTCGGTCTGCTTGGCCAGAGCGGCGGGCATGCCACCATAAGCTTTCTCTCCGCATTCCTGAACGAGAGAAAGGAAGAAAAGGCAAAGGAAGAAAAAGCCTGAGCCCTCCCCATAGAAAAACGCTGTCCGTCCGCGGGCAGCGTTTTCCTGTGCCTGAACCGGTACTTTCCCGCCTTCCGTTTCCCTTTTCTCCTGCCGTCCGGTGCTTGCATTCCCTGTTTCCCGGCGCTAGAATGATAGAACTTTTTCTGAGGAAAGGACCGACTATGAGAAAGCTGCTTAAGCATATACCCGCCTTCGCCTCCGATACGGTATGGACCGCCGGTGGATTTCTGATCCTGAATCTCTGCCTTCAGGCCCTGATCTATCCCCAGTGGACCGAGGTCCTGGGCAATGAAGGCTCCGGCAATGTGCTGTATCTCGTTGCCTTTACGGATATTTTTGCCGTCACCATGGGCACTGCCTGCAGCTATGCACGGCTGAAGGAAAGCGTCGGCGGCGACCCGGGGCGCGCGTCCTACACGGTCGTGCTTGCCGCTGCAGGCATTGCTGCGCTTCCCCTGTGCTTTCTGATTGCCCGGGGCAATCCTGCCACGCCGGACACCGCTGCCTGCCTTCTGTACTTCCTTGTCACCGTGCTGCGCATGATCCGGTACTGGGGCATGGTTTTCTTCAATCTGCGCAAGGATTACCGTGGCATGTTCCTCTATCACCTGGTCATATCCGCAGGGTTTGCCCTGGGCTACGCGCTCTTTGCACGCACCGGACTGTGGGCCCTGTCCCTGCTGCCCGGTGAAGCCCTTGGTGTTGTGTACCTTCTGCTGCGTGACCGTACGCCCCGGGGGCGCATTTCCCCGGTTCTGATCCGTTCATGCCTGCTGCTTGCGCTCTCCTATCTGATCTCCAATGTCTTCTACAATGCGGACAAGCTGATCCTGAAGAACCTGGTATCCGCGGAAGCCGTCACCATTTTCCAGCTTTCCGCCTGGGGCGGGCGCGTCATGTCCCTGCTCGCTTCCTCCGTGGACGCAGTGCTGATCGGGTACCTGGCCAGAAAGCAGGAAACCCCGGATGGCAGAAGCATCCTCCGTCTGGGCGTGCTTTCCCTGGCGGCAGCACTGGTTCTCTCCCTTGGCGCGTTTATGGTCTCCATGGTCTGGATCTGTCTGCGGTATGCCTACAATTACGCCCTGGTATCCCCCTACTTCCTCCCGAGCAACGCAGCCTACGCAGTCTTTTTTGTGACAGAGGTCGTCACCGTCTTTCTTCTGCGCTACTGTCCTTCCCGTCTGCAGGTGTATGTAAACCTGGTATTCCTTCTCGGGTTCGTCCTCTGCATGCTCTGCACTTCCCGCTTCGGACTGAACGGATTCATCCTTTCTTTCCTTGTGCTGAACCTGATCCGCCTCGTCTCCGCGCTTCTGCTGGGCTGGCATTTCCTGCTTCGGCGTTCCAGGGCAGCGTCATAAGCTATCTTCATGTTCTGAACGCCCGTCTTCCGCACCGCTTGAGATCAGCCGCCGGGATCCATTCTGATCCCGGTGCTTTTTTTCCGGGATCTTATGGACACATGCGGCCGCCTGACTTTGGAAATGCATACATCCGGTTCTTTCTGCCGGAAAGACTGCGCTGCCACTGTGCGCAGCACTCTATCCCCGAACGCGAATCCGGACAGTTTTTACACGGCAGCTTGTGCGGCATATGATCATGACCCTATCCTGAACCGGTTATTCATACGATGAATCCGCTCTTTCACATATTCGCCTGATGTTATAATTTTCGGTAAGTCAGGAAAAATGGTTCTTCACCGAAAATTATATTTTTACACGGTTGACGTCAGCATTGGGAATACTTATAATTTTCGGTAAGCACACCATTTATGTCGCTCACCGAAAATTATAAATCAGAGAAAGGGATGTGAGCTATGATCATAGGCAGAGAAAAGGAGCAGAAGAAGCTCAGAGAACTGTATGAAGGCGAAAAAGCCGAATTTATCGCCGTATATGGGCGGAGAAGGATCGGAAAAACCTATCTGATTGACGAAGTATTTCAGAATAAGATCACATTCCGACATGCAGGACTGTCTCCAATTGGTATGGATAACGGAGACTCTGAAAAAAAGGCCCATATGAAAGAACAGCTGGAGCATTTTCACCATTCCCTGCTGATGCATGGCATGAAAGAATGCAGCCCACCTGCATCATGGCTTGAAGCATTCTATATGCTGGAGCAGTTCTTAACCACAAAAGATGACCAGAAAAGCAGATTGCTGGTATTCCTTGATGAAATTCAATGGATGGACACCCCAAAGGCTGGCTTCATAACCGGACTTGAAGCATTCTGGAACGGCTGGGCGTGCTTCAGACATAATATCATGCTCATTGTCTGCGGAAGTTCAACTTCGTGGATCCTTGATAAGCTGATCAACAACCATGGTGGTCTGTATGGTCGACTCACGCGTGAGATAGAGCTTCAGCCATTCAGTCTCGGCGAATCCGAACAATTCTTTTTATCAAAAGGATTTGCTTTCTCGCGCTATGACATCGCTCAGATCTATATGACAGTGGGAGGTATACCGTATTATTTCAATTATTTTGACAGAGAACTGAGTGTCTCCCAGAATATCCAATCGATCTTTTTTGACAAAGGCGCTCCTCTGAAAAATGAATTCGACCGTCTGTTTTCTTCTCTGTTTACAAACCCCGAAGTCATGAAATCGATTGTCATCGCCATCAATTCAAAAAACAGGGGACTGACGAGAAATGAGCTTCTGGAAAAAACAGGGATCGCGGACAGCGGTAACTTCAGCAAACAGCTCAAAGCCCTTGAGTCAGGATCATGTATCATGAAATATGATTCTTTCGGCAAAGGGAAAAAAGAGACCTTTTACAAGTTGACAGATCCTTTCTGCATCTTTTCTTTACATTTTGTCCGCGACAGTTCACCCCGGAAAAAGAAAGAATGGAGCAGCATCGCAGCTTCCCACTCCATTGTGACATGGTATGGTCTGGCTTTTGAAAATCTTTGTTTCAACCATATCAGACAGATCAAGGCGGCGCTGGGCATCAGCGGGGTCATCACCGACGAATCGCTGTGGTCCAAAAGAGGAACAGACGAGA
>CACYNZ010000253.1 GCA_902775835.1 uncultured Eubacteriales bacterium
CAGATCGGCGGAGAATACACTGGACTGGACTGCGGCATCATTGTTCCCTGCGTTGTGGAAGGCGGCTTCTTCGGTGACGCCAATGACAATGGAACCTGGGATGCTGAAGAAGTCGGTCTCTCTGGTGTGAAAATGACGCTTACCGGAGAAGAAGACGCAGTCTACGAGACCTCTGTGAACGCTGACGGCACCTACCGTTTTGACGCGGTTCTGCCTGGCGCCTATGTTTTGAAGGCTGAGATTCCCGAAAGCGCAGTCTTTATTTCCAATCTGGACAGCAGCTGGTCGGTTGACGGTCAGACTGCGGTATACAGCAATTTCTTCCTTAACTCCGGAGAATACATCCGGATTCAGGATTGCGGTGCATTGCTCTACGGTTCTATCGGCGGTTTCATTTTCAGTGATCCGGAGGGAAATGGTGTTTTCCAGGAAGGATATGCCGGTATTTCAGGCGCTGAACTGGTGCTGACTTCTTCCAAAACCGGGGAAGCGCTCAGTATCCGCACGGAAAATGACGGTGCCTTCCAGTTCACCATGCTACGTCCCGGCGAATACACCATCTCTCTTACGCTGCCGGAAGGACAGGTACTGTCCCGCAACGCACATTTCACGCTTCCTCTGCGCTCTAGCAAGCAGGATCAGAAGGTCACCCTGTCGCTCGGCATGGGAGAAAACCTTGAAGACCAGCAGCTCGGAAGCGTTACGCCCGGTATGCTCTCTGCAGCTGTATGGCTGGATGAAAACGGAGATGGCAGCCGCGGTCTGAATGAACGTCCTGCGGGCGATGAAACCATTGACGTATTTACTGAGGATGGGGAACTGCTCCTCTCACTCACCTCAGATGGCGAAGGAAACATCGGCCCGGTATCCATTATTCCAGGCAGTTACAGACTGGTATATTATCCGGATGAGAATACCCTTTCTTCTCCTGTGGGAGACAGCGATTTTACATCTGGAACCGATACCTATGAAGCCAATATCGAGATTGGTGCCGGTGAAAGTGTCAATGTGCTCCTGGGGCTCATGAAATACGCTACAGTCAGAGGCCGTGCATGGATCGATATGAACGGGAATATCGATCCGCTTCCCGGAGTGGAAGTCATTCTCCGGGATAATGACGGGCATCTTCTTCAGACTGTAACAACAAATGAAAACGGTGATTATTCTTTCCAGAAGCTTCTGGCCGGCCGCTATCTGATCAGTGCGACGGTTCCGGAGGGGCGCGTGATTGTGGAATCTGACGATGCCCGGCTGAGTGAAGGTTCCTTGATTTCCATCCTCACCAACGTCTCCGGACGAAGCGGCACATCTGAAGCCCAGGAAGTTGTCATGGGCACCGATCTTCAGCAGATGGACATCGGCTGTGTGCTTCCCGGAACACTGGGCGATTTTGTCTGGCTTGATCTGAACTTTAACGGCATGATCGATTCAGATGAAGGTGGCATTCCCGGCATCGTTCTTCACCTCATGCGCAACGGTGAAGAGATTGCCACCACCGTTTCTGACCAATACGGTTTCTACAGATTTGAAAACCTTTATCCTGCCGCCTATACCATTCATATTGACCTTTCTGAAGATGTCATGGCCACACGCAAGATCGACGGCATTCCCGGCATCACTTCCATATTGAATGCTGACGGAAACAGCGATCCTGTAAGCGTGATCAGCAATGCACCGAATTATACTGCTGATCTCGGCCTTTTCACCGTAAATGACGGTGTGTATCCTGAAGGATACGGACACGGCAATACACAGGACTGGACTCCGCTGGGATCTGCGGACTGAGTTCTGAAATCTGGAGGTATCTTTATGCAGATTTATAACAGCCTTACAAGAAAAAAAGAAACGTTTGTACCGATTCATGAAGGGGAAGTCGGCATATACGCCTGCGGCCCCACAGTGTACAACTACATTCATATTGGAAATGCCCGCCCGTTCATTACCTTTGACGTTTTGCGCCGACAGCTGGAGCGCGAAGGTTACAAAGTTACCTTTGTCCAGAATTTTACGGATATTGATGACAAAATGATCCGCCGTGCCCAGGAAGAGGGGATCACGGTCAAGGAACTGGCAGACCGGTTTATCCATGAGTGTTATGTTGATGCCAAGGCACTGGGCGTAAGACCTGCAACGGTTCATCCCAAGGCCACGGAGCACATTCCTCAGATCATCGCCCTGGTGCAGCGCCTGATAGACAATGGTAAAGCATATGTCGGCAGGAACGGTGATGTGTATTACCGTGTTTCTGCTTTCCCAGGATATGGAAAGCTTTCCGGCCAGAACATGGAAGAGCGGGAAGCAGGGGCTTCTGAACGTCTGGACGTGGAAACTGACAAGGAAAGCCCTGCAGATTTTGCACTCTGGAAGGCTCAGAAACCCGGCGAGCCTGCCTGGGAGAGCCCCTGGGGGCTTGGAAGACCCGGCTGGCATATCGAATGCTCTGCCATGTCCATGACATACTTGGGCGAAACGTTTGATATCCACTGCGGCGGAAAGGATCTTCTGTTCCCGCACCACGAAAACGAAATTGCACAGTCTGAAGGTGCAACCTCCAAGCCTTATGTGCACTATTGGATGCATAACGGCTTCATCAATGTCGACAACCAGAAGATGAGCAAATCTCTTGGCAATTTCTTTACAGTGCGGGACATCGCAAAAGAGTTTGACCTTGAAGCCGTCCGTCTCTTTATGCTCAGCGCACACTACAGAAGCCCGATCAATTTCTCACGCGATCAGATTGCTGCAGCCAATTCCAGCCTCCAGAGACTGTATACAGCCCGTGATCAGCTTCTTTTCCTGAAAAAGAATGCTGAGGACAAACCGATGACTGCCGAAGAAAACGCACTCCTGGAACGTCTCAAGCAGTATGAAAAGCGGTTTGATGATTCCATGGACGATGATCTCAACACGGCAGATGCAATCGGTGCGATTTTCGAATGCGTCAGGGATATCAATTCCTCTCTGAATGCATCCTCTTCTCTGAAAGCGATCGATGCTGCACTTGAGAGCTTCCTGGGGATGACTGACGTTCTTGGTCTTGTTCAGCGCAAGCCGGAACAGGATGCCGTTCCGGAAGAAGTGATCAAAATGGCAGAAGAGCGGGCTGCTGCGAGAAAGAACAAGGACTGGAAACGTTCTGATGAGTTGAGAGATGCCATCAAGGCTGCAGGATACATAGTCGAGGATACGCCGCAGGGCCCCAAGCTCAGAAAACTGTAACCCAGTCAGCGGAGGGATTCTTGTATGTATCAGGCTTTATATCGGCAGTGGCGTCCTCAGACGTTTTCACAGATGGTTGGCCAGGAACATATTGTAACAACCCTCAGAAATCAGATCGTCAGCCACAGAATCGGCCACGCATATCTGTTCTGCGGCAGTCGCGGAACCGGAAAAACATCCACTGCGAAAATTCTGGCAAAGGCAATCAACTGCCTGAATCCACAGCAGGGAGATCCATGCTGTACATGTGAAAATTGTACGCGCATAGCCAGTGGTGAATATCTGGATATCATGGAGATTGATGCTGCCTCCAACAATGGTGTCGATCAGGTCAGGGATATCCGGGATGCTGTACAGTATCCGCCGCAGTACGGGACCTATAAAGTCTATATTATCGATGAAGTGCATATGCTCAGCACCCAGGCATTCAATGCCCTGCTGAAAACGCTTGAGGAACCGCCGGAGCATGCTGTATTCATTCTGGCCACAACTGAGCCGCAGAAGCTCCTTGCCACCATTCTCAGCCGCTGTCAGAGGTTTGATTTTGGAAGAATCCCTGCCCGGCTGATCGCCGGGAGACTTCGGGAAGCAGTAGATGCGACGGAAGACGGGGAAGCAGATGATGATGCCCTGCACATGATCGCGCTGGCAGCAGAAGGCGGCATGCGTGACGCACTTTCCATTCTTGATATGTGTCTCGGTTCAGGAGCACGGGTCACACTTCAGGTGGTTCAGAATGTGCTGGGCACAACCGGCAAAGAGTTTCTGTTCCGCTTCGGCGATGCACTGGCAGACCGTGATCCAGCAAGGCTATTGTCGCTGATCGATGAGCTGATGCGGGATGGAAAAGATCCGCTTGTATTTGGACATTCCATGGCGGACCATTTACGGGGACTGCTTCTTGCACGCACATGTCCGGATGATCTGGAGTCACTGCTCGAAATCACAAAGGAAGATGCTGCCAGCTACATTGAGCATGCTCGCAGATTCCAGACAGAACATCTGCTGTGCATGCTGGAGACCTTTTCCCTGCTGGATGGAACGATGAAAAATGTTTCATCCCCGCGGATCGCTCTGGAAATTACCGCTGTGCGTGGATGTGCTGCGCCGCCGGATGATGAACGGGATGCTCTGCTTGAAAAGATCGATTATCTTGAATCAGAGCTGAAAAAGGTCCAGCATCGTCTGGAAGAAGCTCCTCCTGCAGCTGCACAGAAGTCTGTTCCGCGTGCACAAAAGACTGCTCCGGCAAAGCCGGCTCTGGAACCTGTGGCATCGGGAGAGGCAAGTGAAATCTGGAATAAGGCACTTCAGTACCTGAAAAAAGAAGATGTTCCCACATTCAGTTACTGCATGCAGGGGACTTTTGCCGGAAGAGAAAACAATCTGTTCAAGCTGGCGTTCTCCGGCGGCGGTGGTATAGGCTATATAAAAAAGCTGAATTCCGAAAGCACAAAAGCCGAAATCGCAAAGATTCTTACCGAGCTTTCCGGGACCCCATCACAGTTTGAAGCTGTCCTGAGCGATGCTGTACCTCAAAAGGATACATCGCAGAACGAAGACTATTTTGAGACGATGAACAGTGTTTTCCCAGGAAACTTCACCGTAGTCGAATAACAGATCAACCAGAAAAAGAGAGGTGAGACAGAGTGGACGGTCATGAGAGTAGCGGGGATGGAATAGGGTCTGCTCTGTCCGTAAAAGGTTTTAGGAGATAAAGCAGCCTTCTGTCTCTTCACCTGTGACCATTTTGTTTTTCAAGGACACACAGGAAGGAGAATGAGAAATGGATGATAAAAAACTTGAATCCCTGCAGGAAAACGAAGAAAACAATACTGAACTGGATGAACACAGTGCAGAACAGGAAGATGTATTCGAGCATCCCGACTATGAAAATGAGCTGAAATACATTATCCGTTCATCCCTTTCCGCTTCAGAGAAGAAAGACCGCCTCGCCGATTATCACGCAAATGATATTGCAGGCGTGGTAGAAGATCTTACTCCTGAAGAGCGGCATAAACTGTATGACCTCCTTGGTCCGGAAGAAGTATCCGAAATCTTTGCCTATCTTGATGATGCAGCAGAGTATATCGCTGAACTGACTCCGGATGATGCTGCTGACATTGTGCAGAACATGGATGCAGACGACGCTGTGGACGTACTCGAAGAACTCGACGAAGCCCATCAGCAGGCTATCATCCAGCACATGGATGACGAAGAGGCACGGGAAGACATCCGGCTTATTCAGTCGTATTCCGATGAAGAGATCGGCAGTAAAATGACAACAAATTTTATTGCCATCTGCCGTGGGATCACCATCAAGCAGGCCATGAGGGCTCTTGTCCAGCAGGCTGCAGATAACGATAACCTTTCCACCA
>CACYNZ010000254.1 GCA_902775835.1 uncultured Eubacteriales bacterium
GTGCTGCTCGACTGCATCAACATGCGGGGCGGCAAGAATCTGTCCAAGGACGAGAAGTACGCCATGATGACGGAGGCCTGCAGCTTTGTGAATCTGAAGTTTGCAGAGCTTACCAACAAGTATCCTTTCGAGCTTTCAGGCGGTCAGATGCAGCGACTGATGATTGCACGCATTTTCCTTCTGAAGCCGGATATTCTTCTGGCTGATGAACCGACTTCCATGATCGATGCCTGTTCAAGAGCGACCATTCTTGATATGCTTCTGAACCTCAGAAATGAAACCGGCATGACGGTTATCTTCATTACGCATGATATCGGTCTGGCCTATTATATTTCTGATGCAGTCTATATTATGGAGCACGGAAAGTTCGTGGAAAGCGGACGCGCGGAAGATGTCATTCTGAATCCGAAAGCGCCATATACCAAGCGGCTGATTTCGGATGTCCCGAAAATTCATGAACCGTGGGATCTTTCCACTGTCGGCTGATTCTCCATGCAGGTCTCCGGAAACGGGACCTGCTTTTTGAACATTCAATATACTGGGAAGGAAAGGTGAAGGCATGCAGGCAAGAGTGATGAATGGATATTATCTCTATTCCAACGGGGGCGGCGGACCGGATATCGGCGTGAGCAGAAAGGAACACGTGAAGATTGAGGACGGTCTTGTGTTCCGGAAATTGTCGCAGACCAGTGGTCTCCTGCCGTTTGAAGACTGGAGACGGAGTGACCTGGAACGGGCGGAAGACCTTGCTGCGCGCCTTTCCCGGGAAGACATCGCGGGACTCATGCTGTATTCTTCGCACCAGATTGTTCCGTTTGTCGGACGGGATGGCTTTATGGGGCACTACGACGGAGGAGCCTATGATCCGGATGTTCATGCGCCGGATGCCCTCACGGATGAGCAGAAGTGCATGATTGAGCATGACAGAATCCGGCATATTCTTCAGATGTCGGTGCAGGACGCAGAAACCTCTGCAAAATGGAGCAACCGTCTCCAGGCACTCTGCGAAGAACAGGAACTCTGTATTCCGGTCAATATTTCCACCGATCCGAGGCACGGAGCATCCGGAGGAAGAGCTGAATTCAAGCAGACAGGAAAGGATGTTTCCAAATGGCCGGAAGGGATCGGCATGGTGGCAGCCGGAGATCCGGAGCTTGTCAGGCAGTTTGCCCATACGGCTGCCCTGGAATACAGGGCACTGGGCATTACAACAGCCCTGGGACCACAGATTGATCTGAGCACTGAGCCAAGATGGATGCGCATGGAAGACACGCTTGGCAGCCAGCCTGAACAGGTAATTGAATTTGTGAAAGCCTATTGCGATGGCATGCAGACCACCCGGGATGCAGACGATGGCTGGGGAAGAGAAAGCGTTCTGACCATGGTCAAGCATTGGCCGGGCGGAGGAAGCGGAGAAGGAGGGCGGGATGCGCACTATCCTTATGGATGTTTTGCGGTGTATCCCGCAGGAAAGTTTGAAACGCATCTCAGACCGTTTACGGAAGGCGCGTTTCATCTGGATGGCCCAACCGGGACTGCGGCATCGGTCATGCCTTACTATACTGTCTCATGGACAGCGGAAAATGAGAAAGTCGGCAATGCCTATTCACGCTATATCATCCATGATCTCCTCAGGGAAAAGTACGGTTTTGACGGTGTGGTCTGCACGGACTGGGGCATCACGGGGGATCCGGCGGAAACCATGGATTCCTTTGGAAGCAGATGCTACGGCACGGCCCATCTGTCGGAAGCAGAGCGCCATCTTCGCATTATCCTCAACGGTGTGGATCAGTTCGGAGGCAACGACCGGGCGCAGCCGATCTTGCAGGCGTGGGAAATCGGAGACCGTCTTTTCGGAAAAATGTGGATGCGCAGGCGCATGGAGCGCTCGGCTGTCCGTCTGCTGAGAAACATGTTCCGAGTGGGGCTTCTTTTGAAGGGAAAATGTACAGTGGAAAGTGGCAGGTTTCCTCTGAAAGTGTATGTTCCATTGAGGACCATCTCAGCGCATAAATCGTTCATCCGTACGATGGAACCGGAGAAAACCGTGGATCCTCTTGAGTACTGTGATCTGCCGGAAGGCATGGAGCGTGTCAGTGATCCCGAGCAGGCGGATATTGCACTGGTGTTTATGGAAAGCCCCCTGTCAGATCCGTATGATCCAAAGGACCGGGAAGCGGGAGGAAATGGATATGTTCCTCTGACGCTCCAGTATCGTCCCTATACAGCGGAGTCCGCGAGAGACCACAGCATCGGATACGGAGATGCAAGGGAAGGCGGATGCGACCGCAGCTACAGGGGGAAACGCAATACCTGCTACAATGAAAACGATCTGGATCAGCTTGAGGATACCCGGAAACGCATGGGCAGAAAACCGGTATTTGCCGTGATGCATATGCATAACCCGGCAGTCATGTCCGAGGTGGAACCGCTGGCAGACGTGATTCTGGTTCATTTCGGAATTGAGATGGAAGTATTGTTTGATATGATCACCGGCAGAAGAAAACCGGAAGGCAAGCTTCCCTATACGCTTCCGCTGAATATGGAAGTGATTGAAAAGCACGGTGAGGACGATCCATGCGAATGGACACCGTATTGTGATTCCGAGGGAAGAGAGTACAGAAGAGGGTATTCTGCATTCTCCGGCAATTCGTAAGCATGAAAAAAACCAGCCTGAACAATTCGTTCAGACTGGTTTTTGTGTGCGGCCGACGGGACTTGAACCCGAACCCCTTGCAGGACACGCCCCTCAAACGTGCGCGTATGCCGATTCCGCCACAGCCGCAAAGCAACGTCGATAATTATAGCAGGGTTCCAGAAAATGTCAAGGAAGAAAAACATGGATTATTACTGCGAGGTTTTGACCGGATAACACAAGTACCATGAGCACAGGTTTTGCGGATCAACATGGGCCGGGCATGCATTGACACGGTCCCCTGGAAAGCATATGATTCTGTGGAATAAAGGGGGAACCGCGATGAAGAACAAAGCTGTTGCATGCCTGCTTTTTCAGCTTTTCTGCCTTTTCCTGTTTCAGGCAAAAGGCGAAGATAGGATGACAGCAGTCTTCCAGGGGGACATCATCGGGTTTGGAGACAATGCAATCGTGCTTGTGTCACCGGAGCGCGGTGAAGCAGAGTTCCAGCTGTCTCAAGGTGAAAGAAAGGTCCGGAAGCTGGCTTTTTCTGTGGATGAGGGGTACAATACCCTGCTTTGGGATGGACTGGGGGACTGGGAAGAGGTTCTGGACCAGGGACCGGTGCATCTGGAGGGCACTGTGACCGGGAAATCCGGAACGTCCTATGCTGTTTCGGGAAGCGGTACTGCCGGAAAAGCTAACCAGCATGTACTGTATGCTCTTCCCGTTTCAGATGAACTGTATGCCGGGGAAGAATGGAGCTGTGAAACAGCGCTGGTGCGGCCTGGCAGAGTGCAGATGGATGTGTACAGTCCGGACGGGGAACTGGTTGTAACGAAAAAAGCGAAACTGGCAGGAACGCCTGCCACCGGAAGTGTTTCATGGAATGGCAGAAAAGGGAAAAGCACGCTTCCGGAAGGTGTCTATCATATCAGGATTTTTCCGGAAGGAGACGAAACAGGAGGCGCGCAAACGGATATCCGCCTGCTGCATGAGCGCGCTGATGAGGAGCTCCCTGTCACCGATGAAGCGGCTGTGGAAAAAACGGATGATCTGGAAAACCTCTGGAATGATCTGATCCGACCCGTTGTGGTGGCCGATATTGCAGCAGCAAAACAGCAGCCTGTCCGGGCTGAACCCAAATCATCCAGCAGGACAGTGGGACGCGTTTACGGTCAGACAGAGCTGATAGAAATACTGGGAACAGAAGGAAAATGGGCCAGGGTGAGAGTGGACGGTCAGAATCAGGAGGAAAGAACAGAAGGATACATTCCGCTGAGCCGTCTCAAAATTGTTCAGCCTTGTCAGGAATATGCCCTCGTGGTGGATGCGTCCCGACAGACGCTGACGGTTTTCCGGGAAGGAAAGATTCTGGGCAGCATGCCGGTTTCCTTTGACCAGACAGCTGACAGACGTGTGCCTGCGGGCTCCTATCTGACCGGTCTGCATGCTGGAAGTTCGAAGTCCAATGGATACCTGCTCGACTGCATCCTCCGGTATTCCGGAAAGAGCAGCATCAGGCGCGAGGGCTATAAAAAAAAAGGAGAAGATCAGGAACTACTCAGAGCTCCGGGACAGGGAAGGCAGGACCGGCAACAGCGGGGATATTTTGATTCCGGATTCGCAAGACGGGACGATCAATGCATACTGGCTGTGGACACATATCCCTGCCAACTGCAGGCTGGAAATACTGGGCGGAGCAGAAGAAACGCTGTCATCCACATCCGGTGCGATCCGTGAGCAGGCGGCAACACAGGGTTCGCTAGAAGAAGTTCCGTCGGTTCCGGTGGAACATGATTATCAGGTGAGGGTGACACTCGCCGGCGCGGCAGCATTTGCCGACGAAAAGGATGCAGCGCGGCTGGAAATGCTGAAACCATTCTTTTCAGATGATGATGCGACAGTTGTGCTGCTGGATACCGTGGTGTCAGATACTCCGCTTACGATGAATGCATCGGAAGGGTCGGTATGCCGTTCCTATGTACTGAAAACGCTGAAGGAGATATCTGTTGAAGCAGTCAGTCTTACAACAGAGCACTATGCCGATTATCAGGGTGAAGGACGTTTTCAGACCAGAAGCAGTCTCAGGCAGAACGGGATCGGCATGATCGGTGATGGAAACCTGTTCGCTGCTGGCACGGCGTTCCGGGTTGGCTTTACCGGACTGCGGGAGGAAGAATTCCTTCAGAATCAGAATATGTTGATGGAGCGGATCAGAGAGGTCTCCGAAAAGAACTGCGATGTGGCAGTCTGTCTGCTTTACTGTGAAACTCCGGCAGTAAGGGAAGAAATGGCGGAGGCGGCAGTGGAAGCCGGTTCAGGCCTGGTGATCTGCTGCGGCAGAGGTGCAGCAGGAGGAATCCAGAAGGTAAATGGCGTTCCGGTTATTCTGAATCCGGGCTGCCTTATGGGCGATGCAGAGAACGATACGATTGTGTTTACACTGTCCTTTCTCTTCCAGGGCCATCATTATGCAGGGGTATGCGTGGAACCGCAGGTGCTGCAGTGGAATGCAGATCAGATAGCGGTAAGCACGGATGAAAATGCATATGAACAGTTTACAAAGGATGGAACCGTGAACATTCAAAAGAGCATGTGGTTTGAGAAATAAAAAACACGGCAGCTGCTTTCTTGTGAGGAATGACAGCTGCCGTGTTTTTTTGCTGATCAGTGCCGGCCAGGGGGGTTATTTTGCAAAGAATGTCAGTATCTGACATTCCAGCCGGCCGTTGTAGACCCTGCGTCGTTTGTCGGCTTTCATGCCGAAGAATTCTTCGAAAGCAGGATCGGTTGCGATCACGGTCATGCTCCAGGTGGGATTGCGGCGGAACAGTTTTCCCATGGCTGCGTATAGACGACGACAGCTTTTCTGGTCGCCCATTCGCTCTCCGTACGGCGGATTGCACAGAAAAACACCGTTGGTCAGATCCATGGTCAATGAAGCGAGATCCTGCCGGTGAACCTGGATATGTCCATCCAGTCCGGCCTGATGAATATGCCTGCGTGCAAGGACGAGGGCATTGTCATCAATGTCTGAGCCGGCAATGTTCTGAATGCGGTCAATTTCAAATTCGCTCTTAACCTGTTCGCGTATCTGCTTCAGCTGGTTCTGATCAGTGAAGGCATAGTTTTCACATGCAAAGGAACGAAGCATGCCGGGGGCTCTGTGTCCCTCCCGGAAAGCAGCTTCAATAAGCAGGGTTCCGGTGCCGCAGCATGGATCATATAATGGCATGCCCGGACGCCACGGGGAAACTTCCACCATGACGGCGGCAAGTGTTTCGCGAAGTGGTGCTTCTCCGTTCCAGGTGCGGTAGCCGCGGCGGCTCAGCCCCTCACCACAGAGGTCAAGACACAGGCGGGCATGATTTTCATGAATGGAAAAATGAATGGAATAGGGGAAACCGGTTTCCGGAAATACTTTCTGGCCCCTTGCTTTCCTGAGGCGCTCGATGATGGCTTTCTTGCAGACGGACTGGCAGTCGGAGATGCTCATCAGCTGGGAACGGGCACACTTGCCGTTGACGTTGATCTTTGCATCCGGGGGCAGAAGCTGTTCCCATTCGACCGAGCGGACAAGCTGGAACCAGTCTTCAAAAGTAAGAACATCCTGAAGAGCCAGTTCGAGCATGACGCGATCAGCAAAGCGCAGCCTCAGGCAGCAGAGAAAGGCACCGGCAAGGTCTGACGTAAAGGAGACACCACCGAGAACAGCATGCACATTCTGCATGCCAAGACGGCGAAGTTCTCCGGCGACAAGACCTTCAGTGGAAAAGGCAGCGGTGGCGAAGCAGTTCAGGTGAAGAAAATCCACAACACAGCACCTCTCATGAATCAGAGTGGCTGCATTATACTTTGAGGAGCTCTACATGTAAAGCTTGTTGCGGCATAACGTTCAATCTGTTATAATGAGTCAGGCAAAGTGCACTTTACATGGACTTTTTGCCGGAATATTATTGCAATGCCTGCCGTTATGCAATGGGCCAGACAGATGTGTCTGCTTTATATATCAATTTCTTAGTATGAGGTGATTTTTGATGAAACTGATTGTGGCGATTGTGCAGGATGAGGATTCCACCAGGTTGATCAGTCAGCTGATGGATGCGGGGTTCGGTGCAACCAAGCTCGCGACAACCGGTGGCTTTCTGCGTGCAGGCAATACTACTCTTCTTGTGGGCGTGGCAGATGATACATTTGATCAGGCGATGAAGATTATTGAAAAGGTCTGCAAATCCAGAAAACAGATGGCCGCTTCTCCGTCACCACTAAGCGGCGGGGTTTCCGGCACCTTTACACCTTATCCAATTGAGGTGACAGTCGGCGGTGCCACCATCTTTGTTCTGTCTGTGGATCAGTTTGTCAAACTGTGACCAGGGCTTCTGGAAAGGAATTGTCATTGGATCGCGATACAGTGCAGGGAGAGAACAGCATGTCTGTTCTTTCCTCTTTTGAAGAGCAGGGAATTGCCTGCGTTCAGATGATTTCAGATTTGCGTGCCCAGACAATGGTGCACGCTTATCTGATTACAGGTATAGGCGGCGTCGGAAAGCGTACTTTGGCCCGGCTGGCAGCCCAGACACTGCTCTGCCAGAATGAAAAGAAGCCATGCGGCAGATGCCGTGCATGTAGGGAAGTCGAAGAACATCTGCATCCGGATATTGCCTATGTGAGGCCCGGCTATGATGTCAATTCGAATGTGGAACGGGATGTCGCAAAAGGTATCATCAATGTTGCCACCATTCGTGAAGTGGTCCGCATGGTATCCTTGCAGGCCATGGAAGGTGCTTTCCGGATTGTCATCATA
>CACYNZ010000255.1 GCA_902775835.1 uncultured Eubacteriales bacterium
TCTTCGTAACTGTCTGGATGGCGCTCCTTGACCTGGAAAAACAGGGTCGGCTCAAGGATAGGGCAGCCCCGGAATGCAGCGCACAGGACAAGCAGGGATTCATCGGGCTTTTGCAGAAAGCCTACCGCATCCGGATTCAGGTGCGCCACGGGGAGGATACAATCCTGAACCTGTCCCTGATCTATCTGCTCATCGCGCTTGTGACATCGCCCTACCTGGTGGTGATCTCGCTTCTGATCAACGCCATGATGGCCTATCCGCTTTCGAAGAAGAACTTCGCGCCGGTAAAGGTGCTCATGCTCATTGTGGTGTTCACCATGATCTTCAAGGCGCCCACCATTCCCTATTTCCTGACCCTGCGCGGCTACGGGCTGTATAACAATTTCTGGGCCATGGTCATTCCGCAGGTCATCTCCGCCTACAACCTGCTGGTCATGCGCAGCTTCTTCCAGACCTTCCCCTCGGAGATCGAGGAGGCGGCGGAGATTGACGGCTGCGGCAAGTTCCGCATGTTCTTCCAGATCGTGCTGCCCTCCTCCAAGGCCGTGATCGCCACGGTGGGCCTGTTCTACGGCGTGGGCGCCTGGAACCAGTACGCCACGCCCCTGATGATGATCCAGGACACCGCGCTGTTCCCACTGCAGCTGAAGATCCATCAGCTGGTGAACGCGGCCTCCGGGGACATCGCCGCCGCGGTGAAGGTGAGCACGGCCAACTATACCAATGACACCCTCGGCGCAGCCGCCGTGATCTTCTCCATGGTCCCGGTGCTGCTCATCTATCCCTTTGTCCAGAAATATTTCGCCAAAGGCGCCATGCTGGGCTCCGTGAAGGGATGACAACCACGGTTCCCGCTTCCGCGGATGCGGAAGAGGAAATATACAAGAAAGAAGGAGTATCCATGAAAAAGACCCATCGTATCCTTGGCATGCTGCTTGCCCTGACCATGATGACGGCCCTTTTCGCAGTGCCCGCCTCTGCCGAAGAGAGCTATCCGGACATTGAGTACTGGTTCACCAATGAAGGGTACCTGCCTGTGGAAGTAGGCGGCGCCTACTACAACCTGACCAAGGACACCATCGGTGTGGGCGTATACATGCCCTACGTGGACTGGAACGGCGGCCAGACCTACCGCGAGCAGCTGGCGCTGCGCGTGGCGGCCAATGATACGCCTGACATCTTCATCTACAACGGCGGCATCGAGAACAGCCTGATCCTGGACGGCGCCGTGCTGGACCTGACCGATTACCTGCCCGAGTACATGCCGCATGTGTGGGAAGCCATTCCCTCCAGCGTATGGGAAGCCGTACGCGCCAATGACCCCACCGGCGAAGGCCGCATCTGGATGATCCCGGACGTGACCAACTTCACCCGTCACGGCGCATACATCCGCACGGACTGGCTGGAAAAGGTCGGCATGGAAATGCCCGATACCCAGGAAGAACTGGTGGAAGTCCTGCGCGCGTTCAAGGACAAGGACCCCAACGGCAACGGCGCGGCGGATGAAATCCCCACCGGCGGACGCGCGGAAGCGCGCTGGATGGACTACCTGTTCGCCATGTACGGTGTGGCCATGTATGAAGGCTATCCGGAATGGGATGTCTATGACGGCGAGATCACCTATTCTGCCGTGACCCCGAACATGAAGGCCGCCCTTGGCTTCATCGCTTCCCTGTACAAGGAAGGCCTGCTGGATCCCGAAACCCTGCTGAACTCCTCCAGCGACTGGTCCGGCAAGTTTGACAGCAATACCGTGGGCATCTACTACCATATCCCGTGGGTTTCCTATCAGCGCCTGCAGGGCATCTATGACTACACTGCCGGTGAAGTGAAGGCCACCATCGCCAACCTGCCCCAGATCAGCGCGGAAGGCTATGAAGGCTTCATCACCGTCAAGCCCACCGGTTCCTCCGGCAGAATGATCTCCGCGGATGTGGCCAAGGATGAAATGCTGATGAAGGCTGCCTTCCGTGTACTTGACTGCCAGTACAACATGGAATACCGCGACCTGGAATACGGCGTGGAAGGCATGCACTATGAAGTCGTGGACGGCAAGAAAGTGAAGCTGCCCGAAGACAAGGCAACTCAGGAACTGCTGATCCTGCAGACCCCCGGCTGCATGGTGGAGAATGTGGAAGTCATCACCAGCCGTCTCGAAGCTGTCCGCACCACGGACAATGACTGGGCTGTGGACCAGGCAATCGCCGTGCTCAACGGCAACCAGGCCGACGGCAAGGTAGTGGCCAGCGACGGCATGCCCTCCTCCGTGTATGACGGATATGAGGACATCCAGAACCGCACCCTGTATGTGGAGTATGCCTCCAAGATCATCAGCGGCGAGTTTGAGCTGGACAAGTTCGACGAGTTCGTGGAGCGCTGGTACAAGAACGGCGGCCAGGCGGTCACCGACCGGGTCCGCGAATGGTACGCCGGCAAGCAGTAATCCATATGCGCACAGGGCAGATCAAGGTCTGCCCTGTGCCTTTTTGCGTATTTTCCATAAAACTGGACGCTTGACCTTTGAGCGGACCGCGGTACCATTCATTCTATAGGGGGGGAAGCACAAATGCGGCGCATCTATGGGAACATGAGCATTGCCAGGAAAATGACAGCGGTCTTTCTGGCCATCTGTTTTGTCGCGCTCTCGCTTTCCTCCGTCACCGTCTCCTACGCGGCCATGAAGAACATCAACCGGCGTACCGAGACCTTTGCCCGGGCCGTGAACGCGCAGGTGCTTTCCAACATGGAGCATTTCATGGAATCCTACCAGGGCCTGATGCTGGCCGTTCTGGTGGACTCGGACGTGCTCTCCGCCCTGGCCCGGGATGCGGTGCCTGTCTCCGAACAGGCCGGGTACCGCGCGCAGATCAACAGGCTGCTGTTCCGGCTGACCAAGATGCAGCCGGACCTGATCTATGCCGGGATTGCGCTGAAGAACGGACAGACCTTCCAGACAGGCGCCACCGGGGAAACCGCGGACCTGCTCTCGATCATGGAGCGGGACTGGATGAAGCAGCTGCTGGAGGATCCTCAGACCTTCACCGTGGTGCCCATGCATGACGGGGAGTACACGAACCGTTACGGGCACGGGCAGGTGATCTCCGCCGTGCAGAAGCTCTACGGGCCGTCCCGGCAGTATGTGGGCGTCATTATTCTGGATGTGGAGACCCGGTCCATTGTGGACCTTGGAAACGAAAACATCCTGCAGGAAAACCTGCAGGGCATCCGGGTGGTGGTGGAAAACGGCCGGCACCAGGTGATCTATGACTCCGGCTCGGAAAAAGACATGCAGCGCGACGCAGGCGGGTTCATGCTGTTTGAACTGCCGGACCAGAAATACATCACGCTCTCAGAAACCCTGCCCGGCTCGGACATTGTGGTGCACACCATCTATCCGAAGGCCACCCTGCTCCTTCTGCGGCGGGACCTTGTCTGGGTGACCGGACTGAGCGTGCTGGTCTGCGCCCTGCTGTCCTTCCTCTGCGCCGCCCTGTTCAGCCGCTCCTTCACCCGGCCCATTACCCGGCTGCAGGACGCCATCCGGCAGGCGGAGAACGAAACCTACGCGCCTGTGGAGGGCAGCTTCAACCAGGATGAGTTCGGGGAGCTGATCCGGCACTACAACCGGATGGTGGAGCGCATCGAATACCTGATCCGGCAGGTGTACCAGAAGGACCTGCAGAAGAAAAGCGCGCAGCTTCTGGCACTGCAGACGCAGATCAATCCGCACATGATGTTCAATACTCTGGAAAGCATCCGCATGAAGGCGCTGATCGCCGGGAACAAGGACGTGGCCGAGATGACCAGCCTGCTGGGCAAGATGTTCCGCATGACGCTGGAAAACGTGAACGAGCGGCATACCGTGAAAAACGAACTGGACTATGTGCGCTCCTTCCTGCAGCTGCAGAACCGGCGCTACCGCGTGGAAAACACACTGGACACGGACGTGCCGGAGGAACTGATGGACATTCCGTGCATGGTCATTCTCTTCCAGCCGCTGGTGGAAAACAGTCTGAGCCACGGTTCCCCGGGGCCGGACACGCCGCTGCACATCCGCATCCGCGGAAGCCGCGTGCCGGATACGGACCGCATTGTTTTCACGGTGAGCGATGACGGCACCGGCATGGACCCCGACCGGCTGATGCTGATCTCGGACCGGCTGGAATCCATCCGGCAGGGAGATTTTTCCGCCCGGTCAAATCCTGAGGACGGACGCCAGCACATCGGGCTTGAGAATATCGCCAAGCGCCTGCAGCTGCAGTATGGTTCCGACGGATACCTGCGGATCGTGCGCAGCAATGAGACCGGCACAGTCATTGAGATCTGCATCCGGGATGCCGCCGGGGACATGAAGGAGGAAAGCGCATGGACATCCGAATCCTGATCGTGGATGATGAGCCGGAGATTGCCGAGGGCCTGGAGGTCATGCTCACCATGCACTCACCCGACTACCGGGTAGTCGGCCGGGCACGTGACGGTCTGGAAGGGTTTGACCGCGCCATTGAACTGCACCCGGACCTGATCATCACGGATATCCGGATGCCCCAGGCCAGCGGTCTGGACATGATCCGGGACATCGCGGCCTATGAGCCGCACACGGAGTACATCCTGATCTCCGGGTACGCGGACTTTGAGTACGCCAAGCGCGCCATGGAACTTGGCGTGCAACATTTCCTGACCAAGCCCATTGATGAGGACGAGCTGTTTGCGAGCATTGAAAAGATCCGGAGCAAATGGACAAGCCAGGAAGCGTACGCGGAAATGACGGACCTTTTCCCGGAAAGCTGTCTGGAACAGCTGGAGGAGGCCATGCTCCTGCGGGACCAGACCCGGCTCCGGGACACGCTGAAGGAGCTGTTTCAGGTGCTTCGCGCGCACCAGGGCACGCTGAGCCCGGAAAACATGCGCATGCTCTGCCTGAACCTGGTGCTCTACGGCACGCGCAAGTATCCCTACGCGGCGCTGCGCATCAATAATTATCTGGGCAGGAACGTGCTCTCCTCCCGGAGCGTGGAGCGCATGGATTCCCTGGACGCACTGGAGAACTGGACCTATAACCTGCTCAAGGGTGCCGGCGAGATTCTGGACACGGACAGCGCCGGAAGCCGGCGGGACCTGATCAGCGAGGCCCGGGACTATATTCAGGAGCATTACATGCAGAATATCACGCTCAACGAGATCTCGGAGCATTTCTATGTGAACCCCTATTATTTCAGTCAGCTGTTCAAGAAAAAAACCGGGACCAGCTATCAGAAGTACCTCACGGAACTGCGCATGAAACGGGCGGAAGTCCTGCTTCGTGAAACAGACCTGAAAGTGTATGAAATCTGCGAACAGGTGGGATACACAGACACCAATTATTTCAGCAAGCTGTTTGAGCGCAGCACCGGCAGAAAGCCCAGCGCCTTCCGTTCGGAACAGAAGACAGCGGAAAGCGGCAGCTGACGATCATAAAAGGAGCCCCCGAAAAACGGGAGCTCCACAGAATGAAAAAAGCCCGTCAGCATTACGAAAACAGATCGTCTCCTGTAACTTCATTCAGAATTATACCCGCATGCG
>CACYNZ010000256.1 GCA_902775835.1 uncultured Eubacteriales bacterium
GAAGCTCTTTATTGGCACTGGCTGCTGCGCGATATTGTGCACTCCTAATTTCAGTCTTAATGTTTGCTATGACATTGAAGTATTCTTTCTGATTCATCAACATCTGATTAGCCTTTCTTTATGACGGTCTTGCTTTGAATTCTGCCTGGATCTTTTCAAGCTCCCCGGGAGATGCTTTTTTTCATCAGCCAATCATCAGATCTAACAGACAGCGTCTGTTGAATCTGAACAAATTATAACTGAGAAACTGCGGAACAGCAATCTCGAGTTTTGCATACAGGCAGGGAAACACGCAAAAACATGTCAGCCGCCTGCTCCCATATGATACTCAGGTGATCTCAAAGGCGGCCTTATCAAAGGGGCAGGTTCAGAAAGATCAGGCAGTCAGGAACCGGGATGACCAGGACGGGAGAGACAACCACTTTGCAATGCGGTTTCCTGTGACACATGGTCAGCGGTCGATACCCGCAGTTTTTCGCTGCGCTCAACGGATAGCGCACGGAATGAACGGAAAGCAAAACAAACGGCGTGACCGGAGTCACGCCGTAAGCCTTGAAAGTATGAAGTTTTCCTCGATTGAACCCGCCACTCATGTGCAGGGTTCTCAGATCTGCAGGCCGCTTTTCAGCGGAAATATACCTTCGCGCTGAGATGCCTCGGAAGCTTCAGGGGTTTCATTGAACCCCGACAGCCCATTCAGCCCCAAGAGCCTCCGCCAGGCAAAGCACGCAGACATTGCCGCTTTCATCGGCCAGGGGGGCAAAGTCGAAGCCCGCGGGAATGATGAAGCGGAAGCCCTGGCCCTTGCAGTTAAACAGAAATAAATCCGTGTCAATTGGTTTGGTTTGCATAATGTCTTCCTGTCGGAACTATATGGTGACAATTGCCTTCCAGCCAACGGCCGCATCGATGTGAACAATCTGCTGCAATGGCCCTAAACGTCTACTGACCAAGGGACCAGAAACACAGGAAATTGTTACCCGGATTCAATCTGATCAGTTCGTCAGACACTTAAGTCAGCAAACCAATAATTCAACTGCTGTATGGCTTTCTGCTGATTATGTCGTCTGGATGTGTCAGAATCTCTTTCCTTATTGCCGCGCATTACTCATATAAACATGCACCAGCTCATGATATGAAACGTTCAATGCATTTTCAACGCATAGATCATAAGCAATGGCGCTGATATGAAACAGATCCCTGCGGCATCGTACGAGCACCCGCTTCTGATCACTCTGCCGGCGTCTGCCTATGCATTTCCCGGTGAATCCGGCTGATGCAGCGCGCAGCCTGCATGGTCGCCGCATGGGGAACCACCGGGCTTTCCGTTTCCCCATTCCGGATCCGTTTCACGACTTCAGCCACCTCATAGGTAAATCCATTCTCGGTTTCCGTATCCGTGAAGCTTTCCGTTTCCCTGCCGTCATTGCCGATGATCCAGGCACGCTCTGCCAGATGCGGCTTTGGCACCACAATCCTTCCCAGGCTGCCGTATACCACCATCCGCTCCTCCACGCCGCAGCCCAGAGTGCTCCTCACCGTTGCAGGCAGTCCACCCGACATGCGCAGCAGTACGGTCTCCGTTTCATCCACTCCGCTGGGGGCCGGAACAACCGCCGCCTGCATGGATTCGATCCTTCTTCCGGAGACCCAGGGCAGCAGATGAAAGGCATATACGCTCAGATCATTGGCAGCGCCTCCGCCCAGTGCCGGATTGAAATAGCGGTTTTCCCGCTCCCGCGGTGCGGCAAACCCGATCTCAAAATCCATGCATGCAAGACTTCCGATCTTCCCGGATGCAATCCATTCCCGCACAGTTCTGACTGCCGGCAGATAATTGCTCCACAGCGCCTCCATGGAGAAGAGGCCTTTCCTGTCCGCTTCCAGGAAAAACTGTTCTGCCTGCTCCCCGCTGTCGAACATGGCCTTTTCGCAGAGAACCGGCACATTGTACCGGATGCAGAGCATGGACAGTGCAAAGTGGCTGTCACAGGTTGTGGCGATATAGGCGCAGTCCGGATGTTCCGCTCTCAGCATCTCCTCATAGCTGTCATAGAACGCCGGAATCCCATTTTTCCCGGCAAAGGCTTTCGCCCTGGACATGCTCTTGCTGGCCACGGCCGCCACTGCGCAGTTTTTCGTTCTTCTCACCGCGTCCGCAAATTTGACAGCTATGCTGCCGGCTCCAAGTATCACAAATCTGAATTCCACAGTCGTATCCTCCAATGGTTTCCTGTCAGCTTTTCCGTTCCCGGACGGACTTCTTCCAGGCGCGATGCACATTGTATCGGCCTTTCCTGATATGCCCCGGTGTCTTCAGGCGCAATTGTATAGACATTGGCAGCAAACTGCAATGCCGTCATTGCATGAGCCTGACCTGTTCCGCTGCGCATATTCCCGCTGCGCTCTTTTCCCGAATCAGAACAACGGGGCTCACCATCCGGAAGTCTGCCATGCCCGGCTCTGCCGGTCATCGCTCCGGACGTACCCGACTGGCCGGCCCACCGCACGCAGATGCCGTGATTTCCGGAGCGTCCGCCTCTGCATTGTTTTTTGCATGCTGCTGCCATACGAAAACTGCTGACGGAGCATGTCAATATCAGCGAATGTCAATTGAATGAACACATTTCATGAGCGAATATTTATGTATATATCACATTTCATGAGCGAATATTTATCTATATATCACATTTTATTAGTGAATATGCACTTGTCAAAAAAGCAGGCCTCACAATTCTGTAAAGCCTGCTATGGACGTATATGATTTTTCATGTTCTCTCCTGACCCATCTCTGTCATTCTTCTCTTGTGGCGTAACCGGGTGCCGCAGACAACCACTATGACAGCCGGCACAGCAGGCAGTCCGATGAGTTCGCCGCCTTTATCTTGTATGGTCAGTTCTCCACATAGTGCCGCTTATGTTCCAGGCTCATTCTGGCTGCAGGGTTTGCACGGATCCTTTCGCCGGCAGAAATTGCGTCCATCCATTTTTCAAAGATCACGCCAGCTACCTTTGCCGTGCGCATACCCTGAAACGTCACGCCGCCGCTGATGCTCATCAACTCATTCAGTTCAAGCTCCACTACATCCCTGTCCATCTTCTTCTGCATGCGATCCATTATCTATCCCCCTGCTTTCTGCCCTGCGGGCCTCGTTTTCTGCTTCTGACACCTCGTTATACGCCGGACAAGAACAGGCAGCAGTGCTGTTTCAAATAAAGCATGTTTTCCCTAAAGAATTGCAACGGATAAGACAACTGAAACCATGGATTACGCATACACCAGCCATGACCTGCAAAAACGGCTTTCCTTTTGTTTTTCCAAGGAAAACATTTGATTCTCCCTCGGAGTCATGATATAATTTTCGCAGCTGAAAACAACTCATAGGCCAGACGTCCCTGAAAACGGGCCGGTACATGCCGGGTTTTTTGTGAATCCCGAAAGCATGCGCCGCGGCTGCTGTTTTTCGTCAAACCGACGGTTTTCAGCGCGCTGAGATCTCCGGCCGCATGCCGCGCCTGATCTGCGCTTTTGGCCGGAACAGCAACGATACAAGCAAGGAGAAAGAACCCATGAAAGTCCGACTTTCCGAAATCCTGGACACATTTGATGAAATGAGCGAGACTGCTTCGCACTATCTGGATCTTGAGACGGGTGAAATCGTCTGCATTGACAGAATGCTCATGGAACCTTCCGAAATTCAAGAGCTGTATGAGCAGCTGGATGAACACGACTGCTGTCAGCTGCCCGGTGAGCGTGACCTCCGGGAATATGACACCATGGAAGCCTTTGTGGATACTCTTGAAGGAAAAGCGCACAGACAGCTGGCCGCCGCCATTTCCGGCCGCGGCGCATTTCGGCGGTTCAAGGAAGGAATCCGGGAGCTTGGCATTCAGGATGCATGGTACAGCTATCTGGAAAAGAGCCGCAGACAGAAAGCCATCGACTGGTGTGAGGAACACGATCTGGAGTGGGAGGAATAAGCCCGCTCCGGATGCCCCGGAGAGAACCTGCCCAGGTTCTCGCTTACGTACTGGAAAGAACATGCAGGGAGGTGGAAAGCATGAACCAGAGATGCCCATTTTGCGGAAGTTCCGACATAGAAGTTCTTCAGAACGCGTCACCCCGGTCTGCCCCTGGCGCATCACGCAGGACCCGGAACCGCGCACCGGAAAACATTCCTGCCCTGCACTGCAGAAGATGCGGAAAAGACTTCGGCAGGCCTCCGTACTGCAGAAGACGCGCCGGGCAGCCCAGGGAAACCATTCCGCTCTACCCGGATGTACTCACCGCGATCGAATTTGCACAGGGCAGCGTGTTCGGGAATTCCTACTCTGTGAGCCTGTACAGGATTGACCCGACCCTGCATTTCTTCACCTACTTTCCGGAGCAGCTCGATTACGAGAAATGGGAACCGGATTACTTTCCCCTGTCCCGGAAACGCTGGGGGCTTGTGGTGAATACGCTGTTCTACCAGCTGTACGTCCATGAATGGAAGCAGCGGTATGAGGATCCGGGGCTTCTGGGCGGAACCTACTGGTCACTGGAACTTACCATGGAAGACCGTTACCATCACCGGATTCTCGGCAGCAATGACTGCCCTCCGCTGTTTGATGATCTGGTGGAACTGTTCAGACCGTTCAGGAAACTGAAAAAGGTCAGCTATTCCTGATCCCCTTCAGGCATCCGGAGCAATGTCATCGATCACTCCCCGGCATGTCCTGCACAGTTTCCGCTGTCTTTCCTGATGCACTCACGCCGCCTGTGTCAGGCAATGACCGGTGCCCGGAAAACACAGGCACAAACGGATGAGACCGCCGATTTCCGGCAGGACCGATGTCCCACCGGATCTTGGCGATTTTTTCATGTTCAGCTGACACACCTCTCCTTCCCTGCGTATATACAGGTGCAGGGAGGATAGAATATGAATACCAGTATGAAAGTGAACGGTATCGTGGAAATGAACCTGAACAATATGGAACAGACAGGCGGCGGCTGGCTCATCACCGTCGGCGCCATTCTGGCCTGCGGAGTCGTTGTGTCGACCCTCCCTTACATCATGGACGTTGCTGAGAGCTGACCGGAGCGGGTACATCCCTGAAGGCGCGGCAGAACGATTGGATAATCCTGGAGAAAGACCACGAAGACCGGAAAGGAAGGATCCCTTATGGCAGAGAAAAAGACATGGACCCAGGAACTGACATTGGATGCACTGGCCTCAGCCGCCGGTGGGAGCGCAGAGGCAGGCAGCGGGATCAGATGTCCGGTGTGCGGAAAAAGATTTGCCTCCGCAGCGGAATTTGAGCAGCATGCCGGAACTGCGCATCCGGACCTTGCCGATTATTTACAGACATTGCAGGAACTGATCCGGCAGCTCCTGCAGCAGGCAAGGGAAACAGAGATCGGTACCACAGGGAAATGACAAGTTCCCATACCGATTCGCGGCACCGCCGGCATGGGATGGAGAAACGCCCGCCGAACACTGTGCAGTAAAGCGTCTGCTGCCTGAGGTACACCGATATGTGTGCCTC
>CACYNZ010000257.1 GCA_902775835.1 uncultured Eubacteriales bacterium
ATGGTCGCAGGAGATGCTCAGACGATGCTTTTTCTCCGGGTCCGTAATCCGGAGTATGGTATACAGCTGCTGATTGCCCGCCGTCGGCGCCTGAACCGCTGCTTCCAGGATCGTTCCCACATCACCCTCCGGAATTTTCTGCCCTGTAAAGGCCCGGACCGACTTCCGCCCGAACAGGGAGTCAAGGATCTTCGGCATGTTCATCCTCCTCACTCAAGACCGCGTATCATGTCCAGCAGGTCCGTGTACAGTTCGCGCACATCCCTGCGGTGCATCAGGCCGCCCTGCAGGGACATGTGATCCCCGTGATAGACCGGAAACACATTCCATACGCCTTTCTGGATATGTTCCCTGTCCAGCGGCCGGCTCGGAGCGCCCATGGGTGCTTTCGCGGAAAGCGTGTTCACAAGCCCGTCATTCTCTCGCCACTCCTCCCCGATGGTCACGCCGCCCCGGGTCCTGCCGGAATAGGCGCCCATCTGCGCGGCCCGGTACACATACAGGGGTTCCATGAACCGGGTTTCCGGCTTCCAGGTTCCGTCATTTCTGTGCACGGTGGCACTGCAGGGAATGGAGAAATAATAGACGTCCTCCCGGGTCCGGATCCGCGCATTGAGCTCCAGCGCCCGGTCCACATGCATGTCAAAGGCCGCGCTGTCCTCCGGGTGCATGTCCGCAGGCCGGCGCATGCGCCCCCTGGACATCAGGCGGACGGTATACCGGCTCCACCAGGGCGCCCTGACGGCGGACGGATCAAAGTCCGGGTCCTGAAACATGTCATAGGCTGTGGTGCCGTTGCTCGGAGCTGCCAGGGTCACCAGCGCATGAACGCATGATTTCCCGCCCTCAAAGAGCGGAGACGTGCTTCCGGCATTCCGCTCCCGCTCGTCCCCGTACGCCATAAGATCCGCAAACAGACGCGCGGTAATCCCGCCGAAGGAATGTCCCAGCAGCACAAGCCGCGTGTCCTGATCCCAGGCAGGCATCAGCGGGCAGAGCGAAAAATCCCTGCCCATCTGACTGTGGCCATAGGTTTCACTGTGCTTTTTCCCGTAATCCACCTGTTTCCCGGCCAGCTGCGCATACAGCTCGCAGGCCCGGTCCCACGCGCTGCCCGCAGGCGCCACGGAGGCCGCATAGCACTCAAACCCCTTTTCATGCAGATATGTCATGAGATCCCCGCCGCGCATGCCCCAGTACGGCATGCGCCGGTACGCCTCATCATAACTGCCCCATCCGGAAAGTCCGTGCACAAATATGAAAACCAGTCTGCCCATGCTGTCCCCTATTTTCCCTGTCAGTCCGATTCCTGCTGAAACTTCAGTCCGCTGGAAATGTTCCGGATATGCGCCGCATCATTGAACAGCTCAATCCTTGGATGCACATATTCCCCGGGGCATACAGGAAACTCCAGAATGATTATGGATGTGAAATCATAGGGAAGCACCGTGCACACATACGGGAACGGCAGCGCCAGCAGATGCGCGAGCACGCAGGCTCCGGAACCCCCATGACTGAACACCGCAATGGTTTTCTGCGCCTCCGCTTCGCACAGAAACCTCGTGCCCTCATGCCGGTACTTATGCTCCAGGAGAAAGTCATCAAACCTGGCGCTGACAGAGTCATAAAACTCGGTCGCCGCATTCCCCGCATAATAGGGATGGCTCCTCCAGTCCCTCGAATAGAAATCAAAATCCTCACGGGAAATCATCCAGTCGCTCAGCGTCCATGGATGCCCGTGCTCCGGTATGCCTTCCCCGCCCCAGGAAATCTCATGCATGAAGGGAAGCACCGTCACAGGCAGCCCCAGGCGCCGGGCGGTAAACGACGCCGTTTCCCTCGCCCGTCCCATGGGCGAGGCATAGATTTCCGTGATTCCTTCCCGCTCAAGCCGCTCCGCGGCCGCTTCCGCCTGAAGCCTGCCCGTCTCCGTGAGACAGTCATGTGTGTAGTCCGGTTCCCCATGACGAACAAATACAATCCGCATGTTTTTTCTCCTTTTCGTGGCCTGTCAGATGTCGTCCGCTGTATCCATAAAGCCTTCGCCATTTTCCATTCACGGGAAGACATATTCTTTCCCGCTTTCCTCTTTCCTGCATCCCCAAGTCCGGTCAATGAAGCACAGTCAGCGGCGCGCAAAGAAAAATCACCCTGCCCGGGCAGAGTGACTTTTCTTTGTCTTGAATATGCTCTTTTGGCGTCTTTCAGGAACCATTCCGCGTCAGCCCATGCGTGCCAGAACTTCCTCTTTCGCCGGCACACTGTTGATCCCGCCGTGCTTCTGGGTGGACAGGCTCGCCGCCGTGCAGGCAAAGGTGACAATCTGCCGCAGTTCCTCCTCCGTAAGCTCCGAAGGCTTCTTGCCGCAGCGGAGGAACTGGCTCATGGCACTTCCGCCGAAAATGTCGCCGGCGCCCGTGGTATCCACTACATGAATGCCGGAAGGACTGTTCACAAGCACATGCTGCTCTCTCGTGACCGCATAGCAGCCTTTGGGACCCAGTGTCACATAGACCAGGGAAACCCCATACTCATTCAGCAGCCGCTCTGCGCCTTTTTCCGGGTCCAGATTCCAGAGGAACTCAATCTCCTCATCACTGATTTTCACAATGTCCGCCTGCTTCAGGCTCCATTCCATGGCAGCGCGGGCATCCTCTTCCGTTTTCCACAGCGGTTTGCGCAGATTCGGATCCAGGCTGACGAGCTTTCCAAGTTCCTTTGCCATGCCCACCGCCATGCGCGTAGCGGACGCGGCAGGTTCATTGGTCAGGGACAGCGTGCCAAAATGCACAACCTTTGCTTCGCGGATCAGCTCCTGATTCACTTCCTCCGGCTTCAGGCAGGTGTCAGCCCCCGGCTTGCGTGAAAAACTGAAGTCACGGTTTCCGCTCTCATCCAGGGAGACAAACGCCAGCGTCGTAAACTGATCCGGGTCCACCACAATACCCTGGGTCCCTATACCCGCATCCCGGAGCGTGCCCAGCAGCAGACGTCCGAACATGTCATCCCCCACCTTGCCGATCATGGCAGTGGAACACCCGTACTGGTTCAGAGCTGCCAGGAAATTGCCCGGAGCGCCGCCGGGATTCGCTGAAAGCACCGGATAATGGGATTCATTGACAGACTGAGGCGCGAAGTCGATCAGGAGTTCTCCCAGAGCTACAACATCCAACATGATTTATTCTCCTCTCTCTTCCAGAGTCGTTCCGCCGTACACATACTTCACCGGCAGGCAGATCAGCGAGGGCAGCGTGGACATATGCCGGCTCAGCACTGTACTCACGCAGGTCTCCGCAATCTCCTCCACAGGCTGCGCTATGGAAGACACCACATAGTTCTGTTCACCGAACATGCGGATGCCGTCAAAGCCGATCACCTGTACATCCTCCGGCACACGCACGCCCATTTCCCGCAGCATGCGCATCACCTGCCAGGCAAGGGTGTCCGTACCCACAAACAGGCCATCCAGATCAAACTTTCCGTCCTGCATATGCTTCTCCAGGAATTCCCGGAATCTTGAAATAGGCATTCCGTCATCCAGTGCCATGATTTCAAAGGATACGCCCAGCTCCACACAGGCGCTTACAAAGCCGTCCTTCCGCTTGCTGGGTTCATTGGTGAGCGTGGAGCCGATGCGCAGAAACGCCAGATGCCGGCATCCGAGCTCCGCCAGTTTCTGGGCCGCAATATATCCGCCGCCGAAATTATCCGCGGCCACACACGGCACGGAAGCGGAAAAAAAGCGGTCAATGGTCACAAAAGGAATGCCTTCAGGGATCTTCAGGTTTGGATTATACGTCAGCGCAATGATTCCGTCCACACGGTTCTGGGCCGCCATCTGGATGAAATCGGATTCCTGATCCCGGTCGTACTCCGTAAAGCAGAGCATCATCCGGCAGCCGCGCTTTTCCAGCGCAATATTGATATGGTGCACCAGAAGTGCAAAGAACGGATTGATCGTATTGGGAATGATCAGGGCAATAATGCCCGTGCCGCCCGGATGCCCCTGCTTCCCGCCGCTTTTGTATTCATACCCCAGCTTTTCAATGGCCTGCTGTACCCTCTCACGGAATTCCTGCCCTACGCTCTGGCCGTTCAGTACCCGGGACACCGTGCCCAGGGCAACACCGGCTTCCCGGGCCACGTCAACCATCGTAGGCGGTCTGTTATTCTTCGGCAAAACCGCTTCACCCCGCTGCACATTTTCGTGAAATGAATATATCGCATTCATGCAATTGAGTCAAGCGTTTCACGCATATTTTCAAATCTGTCCTTCGTAAATCCATTTGTATACCGTCATAGGCTGAAATGCGCACGCTTCTTTTTTTGTTGATCTGCCACGCTTTTTGCAGTTTTCCAGGTCTGTGCCGCGAGCTTGAAACGTTTCATACATTTATGTCTGTCATCATGAAACAATACGGGACATGGCCGGATGCTCAGCCTTCTGCAAAACGCACCTTTCCATCTGTGTCCTGCCTTGTCCTTCCCGCCTTCCCTCCGTATAATATGCGCAAAGAAGCGCACGCATCCGGAAAGGAGACTGCCCATGAATCAGGAAGCTCTCATTGATATCTTCAGGGACCTGCACGCCCACCCCGAACTGGGTATGGAGGAATACCGCACCACCGCCAGGATCCTAGAGGTGCTCAGGGCCCATGACATATGCACACTGGACACCGGACTGAAAACCGGGGTGATTGCCGTGATCGGCGGCAGGTCCGCGCCTTCCGGGCGGGTGATCGGTCTGCGCTGCGACATGGACGCACTTCCCATCCAGGAGGAATCCGGACTGGAATATGCCTCCCGGGTGCCCGGGGTCATGCACGCCTGCGGACACGATCTGCACACCGCCGTCATGCTGGGCGCCGCGCTTCTGCTCAAGGAACAGGAATCTTCGCTTCCCGGCACTGTGAAAATCGTTTTCCAGCCCTCGGAGGAAAACGACCGGGGCGGACGCGCCATGGTCGGCACAGGACTGCTGGAGGACGTAGAGGAATTCTTTGCCATTCACAGTTACCCCGCCTTTGAAAGCGGCACCCTCGGCATACGCGAAGGGCCGGTCATGGCCGCGCCGGACCGTTTCCGGATTGTGATCCACGGCCGGGGTACGCATGCCGCGCAGCCCTACAAGGGCACTGATCCGATACCCGCTGCCGCCACACTGGCCCTCGCCTGCCAGAATATCCTGACCCGTTCCCTGGATCCGTTCATTCCCGCCGTGCTCTCCGTGACGCATATCGATGCCGGGAACACCTGGAACGTGGTCCCGGAGGAGGCGCTGCTGGAGGGCACGGTGCGCACACTGCACGCCGAGGCGCGGGAACTGATCCGCTCTTCGCTTGCGAGAATGGCTGAAAGCACCGCGCAGACCTACGGATGCACATCCGAATTCTTCTGGACGGAGGGGTCCCCTGCCGTCATCAATGATGCGGGCCTGTGCGCATATGCCCGTGAACTTGCCCTGAGCATGGGATTTCGCGTAGACCGTCAGGAAAACACCATGGGCGGCGAGGATTTCAGCCA
>CACYNZ010000258.1 GCA_902775835.1 uncultured Eubacteriales bacterium
GATAGGCGTCCTCGGGAATGGTGATCTCGATCTGCTTCTGCTCCTGCATGCGGCGGACGATCTTGTTGACCTGGGCCTTGAGAATGGCCTTGCCGGCTTCTTCGCGGATATAGTCGAACACCACAATGTTCTCACCGATACGGTTGAGGATTTCCGGCCGGCCCAGTTCCAGCTTGAAATAGTCTTCAATGGCGGAACGGATATGGCTTTCCACCTCGGCATAGGGCATGTCCATGGTCACATTGGCGTGCCGCTGGCCCAGGGCGTCCTTGACATAGATGCCGAGATTGGACGTGAAGATGATGATGCACTCGGAGAAATAGACGGTGTTCCCCTGACCGTCCGTCATGCGCCCGTCTTCCAGGATCTGCAGGAACTTGTCCAGGATGGTGGGGTGCGCCTTCTCGATCTCGTCAAAGAGCAGGATGGAGAAGGGATTCTTGCGCACGGCATTGGTCAGCTGGCCGCCGGACTCATAGCCCACGTATCCGGGAGGTGCGCCCATGAGCTTCTGGTCCGAGTGGCTCTGGCCGAACTCGGACATGTCAAACCGGATGCAGGCGCTTTCATCGCCGAAGAGCAGTTCGGCCAGGGCTTTGGCCGTCTCCGTCTTGCCGGTGCCCGTTGGGCCCGCGTAGAAGAGCACGCCCTTGGGCTTGGCGGTGGAGGAGGAGGACAGTCCGTTCATGCCCGTGACCGCGCGCCGGACTACGTCCAGGGACCGCTCCAGCGCGGAATCCTGGCCCTTGACGCGCTTTTCGAGTTCCTGTCTGGCGCGCTTGAGCAGCGGCATGGACAGGGTTTCCCAGGGGTTCTCGCTGATGCCGTACTTGTACAGGTCCACCACGGCGTTCAGCTCACGGATAGGCGCGCACTGGGAACGGCTGAGCTTTCTGAGCGCGTCCAGTTCCGTAAAGGTCATGCCTTCGGTGAGCGCCACAAACTTGTCGCGCAGCTTTTCCAGCTCTTCCGGATGCTCGTCGTAGTAGGGCATGTCCGTGCGGTACACGGCGCTGTCAAAGAAGGTGGGGAAAGCCGTGCCGGAGATCAGGCGGCGGCGCTCCTCCCGGTCCGGGGCCTCCAGAAGGATGGTGCGGCACACGGGATTGTTCAGGTACAGCCATGCCGGGAGATCGTTGAGCTTGTGCACCAGAAGGATGAGCAGGTTCTGCCTGCGGCCCCATACGGTGCGCACGGTGGACGCGCTCAGCGCGGCCTGGGACAGCAGGTTGAACGCGTTGACGTCCTGCTGATCCATGCGCTCGGGCGTGGTGATGTAGTGGCTGGCAAGCTCCATGATGACCACGCAGGCCTTTTCCTGCTGGATCATCATGCGCCGGATGATATTGGGGGCGGTGTCTGCGCCGTTGCCCTTGAACTCGGCCGGAACGGTACCGTTCTCCACCTTGACCCCGGCGCCGGCGGCAAAGGACGCGAGCATCTGGGGCTGATAGGGATTCATGAAGCCGATGAGATTGGAATAGAACACGACTTCATTATAGCCCTGGTCCGTGAAATAACCGTGCAGGTAACGGGGGAGGGGGACCAGTTCATCCTCCGGAATGGAACCGGAAACGGGATACCGGTACTGATCCAGGACATTCCCCTCCAGGATCAGCAACGGCTTCAGGGAACTGAACAGCTCCAGCTCCCGGTGCCACTTGGAAATCAATGGCTCCATGCGCATGCCTTCTCTCTTATTTCATGGTAATGAGTTCATATTCGCGGCTGCCCACGCCCAGCTTTTCCGCGTGCTCCAGGGTTTCCTTCCAGCGGACATTGGGATTGGAGTCCAGGAAGTGGTCGTGGTGATGATGCCAGTGCGGGTCGCTCAGATGATCGCCGAGCTGGGAGTTGGCGTAGGGCGTGGCGCGCAGGCAGGCGTCCACGCAGGCCTGGTCCAGTGCCACGGGGTCGAAGGACGCGAACATGCCCACGTCCGGAAGGATGGGCGCGTCGTTCTCGCTGTGGCAGTCGCAGTTGGGCGAGATGTCCTGCACCAGGGAGATGTGGAAGCAGGGACGGTTGTTCGTGACGGCCAGGCTGTACTCGGCAATCTTGCAGCCCAGCACTTCATTGGCGTTGTCGTGCACATTGGCGATGGCGTCAAAGGAGCAGGCGCCGATGCAGCGTCCGCAGCCCTTGCATTTGTCTTCCAGGATCTGTGCCTTGCCGCTGGCGTAGGAGATGGCGTCGGAACCGCATTCACGGATACAGCGTCTGCAGCCGCGGCACAGGTCCGGGTCCACTCGGGGCTTGCCGTAATTGTGCTGATGCATCTTGCCGGCACGGCTGCCGCAGCCCATGCCCAGGTTTTTCAGCGCGCCGCCGAAGCCGGTGGCTTCATGGCCCTTGAAGTGGTTCAGGGAGATCAGCACATCCGCGTCCATGATGGCGCGGCCGATATACGCTTCCTGGCAGTACTCGCCGCCGGGCACGGGCACGGCCACGTCATCCGTTCCCTTGAGTCCATCGCCGATGATGATCTGGCAGGTGGTGGTCACGGTATTGAAGCCGTTGATATTGGCACAGTCCATGTGTTCCAGGGCATTCTTCCGGCTGCCGGGATAGAGGGTGTTGCAGTCGGTGAGAAAAGGAAGGCCGCCGCCGTCGCGCACAAGCTCCGCCACGGCACGGGCATAGTTCGGCCGCAGATAGGCCAGGTTGCCCAGCTCGCCGAAGTGCATCTTGATGGCCACAAAACGTCCGTCCAGGGGCAGTTCCATCATGCCCGCAAGACGGCACAGCTTCTTCAGCTTGTCGGTCAGCGGCACGTTCTCGGTGGTGCGGAAGTCTGTGAAATAAACTTTTGACATGGAAGGGCCCTCCTTTTTTGCCTGAATGTTCCGCAGGCATCAAGCGAATTATGGCATGCCGGGCAGGGCAAGTCAAGACAACAAAAAAGGCGTTCCCGCCTGAGCGGGAACGCCTGAAAACAGAAGATCAGAGACGGGCACGCATGCCGTTGACAAAGCGGGTGAACAGATCATCCGGATGTCCGTCAGCGTGATCCTTACCCATCTGATACAGTCCGGCGCACAGGAAGATCAGAACGCCCACGCCCACAAGCGCCCAGGCATTCCGCAGAAGTCCGGCGATCAGGGAGCCGCAGGCTCCGATGAGCAGGATGGGCCAGAACGCCACAGACATGGAAATCGCGGCGCCGAACAGGCCGGCCATCATCCGGAAGATGCCCCGGAAGATGGACAGGAAGAGGGTGAAGACACCACCCATAATCCCGACAACAAGGTATACCGGCCAGAACAGCAAGGTCAGCATTGCTTTCACTCCTTTCCTTTCGACGGCATTATTGTATCATGGCCCGGGGAAAAGAAAAGGCGGATTTCATGAGAAGAAAATTAGAGATGCGTTAATTCGGCAAAGCGTCTGTTTCATTCATTTCCGAGCCGTCGGCAAAGCATTCCATGATGGCAGTGCGGAAGGCATCTGGCACAGGATGCACGCTGAGCGTGCCCTCCGCGTCCAGGGGATTCGTGCAACTTAAGAGCCTGCGGTACAGCATGTCCTTCTGCGTGTTGTCCATTTCCAGCCGGGACAGGGTGTCGGCCAGCCGGAAAAGATGCTTCTGCCAGGGAGAGGACTTTTCGCGGATCCGGATCGTGACGCGCTCTCCGGCGCGCACATCGGGCACATGCACAAGCGTGCCCAGGGAAATGCTGCGGCTGCGCACGTCAAGCGGCATACTGCCCGCAAACGCGGTCACTTCCGCTTCCCGTACATTGCGGAATTCCAGGTCCATGCTGCGCCCGGGCAGGAAACTGTCCGGGTCTTCCACGTCAATGGTGAGCTCCTGCCAGGCCCCGTCCTCCCGGATGTTCCAGGTGGTGACGGCGCGGTGCTCAAATCCGGGCGCGTCCTCCAGCAGACTGTAGCTGCCGTTTCCGGAGAAGATGAGCACGCGCAGCGAGGCGGGGAGATCGGTGAGGTTCTCCTGCTCATGCGGGCGGCGGGTACTGTCCAGGACAAAGAAGCTGCCGCCGCGCGCGAGCAGCGGGAAGGAGTCGAGATCCCGGGCCGTGTCATGCCATCCGCCCCTGTACTCCTGGCCCGTGAACACGTCGGTCCAGCGGCCCTCGGGCAGATAGACATGCTGCACGCAGAGCCCGTCGGGCCCGAGCGGCGAGGTGACGGGGGCGGCGATCATGGTCTGGCCGAACAGGTACTGGCCCGGCGCCTGATAGGCGTTTTCGTCTTCCGGCCATGCATAGTACATGGGCTCGATCAGCTGCAGTCCGGTATCGGACATGCGGATGGACGCCGAGTGCAGCATGGGGATCATGGCGTGCCGGAGCCGCAGGAACCTGGCCGCGATCAGGCCGGTGCCGTTGCCGAAGAACTCCGGCTCCTTGTGCAGCAGCGGGTGGCTCGTGCCGTGCAGGCGGGAGACGGGGCTGAACACGCCGAACTGCACAAAGCGCAGGTACAGCTCATTGTCCTTGACGCCCTGCATGTGTCCGCCGATGTCATGGCTCCACCAGCCGAACCCGGTATTGGCCGCGGAGGACGTGAACAGCGGCATGATCTTCATGGTTTCCCATGAGATGAAGGTGTCGCCGGAAAAGCCCACGGGATAGCGGTGGGACCCGATGCCCGCGTACCGGGAGAGGATCAGGGCCTCGGGATGCCGGCGGCTGTCCAGGTAGTGATAGTGGTTCAGACTCCACAGCGGGTCCAGGCCTTCCATGCGCGAGCGCGTGCCCTGCTGCCAGTCGATCCACCAGAAGTCCACGCCCTTGTCCTCCATGGGGTGATGGAGCACGGAGAAATAGGCGTCAATGAACCGGTGGTCCGTGAAATCGAATTCCACGGGCTTTTCCTCCTTGGGATCCATGCCCATGCGCCGGGCCATTTCCGGGTACGCCTCCTCATAGAAGCGCACGCCGAGGGCCGGGTGCAGGTTCAGGGTCACATGCATGTTCCGTTCATGCAGCGCCTGAAGAAACCGGTCCGGGTCCGGGAACAGGTCCCGGTTCCAGGTGTATCCGGTCCATCCGTCCTCGCCCCGCGGGAGGTCATGCACGAGATGCCAGTCCATGTCCACCGTGGCCACGGTGAAGGGCAGGTCCTGATCGAAGAAGCTGTCCATGAGATCAAGGTACTCATGGTCCGTATAGGCATGATAGCGGCTCCACCAGTTGCCGAGGGCAAACCTCGGCACCACCGGCGGGAACCCGGTGATGAGGTACAGGTCCTTCACAGCCCGGCGGTAGTCTGAGCCGTGCGCGAACACGTACCAGTCCTTTTCCGGCACGCGCGGATGCAGGACGCCGTCGCTGCCGAGGATCAGGGAAGCGCTGTCGTCAAAAAGCCCCGCCCCGTCCCTGGAGACAATGGCATCCCCGAGGATCACGGGACTGGTGCGCACATCGCCTTCCTTCGTATACCCGATGCGCGTCAGCCCGTCGCATCCGTCCAGGGTGCGGCAGGTGCCGGGCAGGGCATGAGGCGCGTGCTCCGGGCTCAGACAGACATTCCGTCCGTCGGG
>CACYNZ010000259.1 GCA_902775835.1 uncultured Eubacteriales bacterium
GGATTTCGCGAAGGCGGACCTGCGGGAGATGGAAGAGGAACTGGGGATATGCGCCTGCGCGGAAGACCTGGTGAAGGCCGGCATGTTCACCATCCGGTATGCCCGGAAATTCCATGGAGAAATGTTCCGGGACCATGAGGTGGCCACCGTGTACGTGTACCGGAAAAAGGTGGACGCAGACCGGCTGGTGCTCCAGGAGAGCGAAGTGGAGTCGGTCAGGTGGTTTGACCTTGCCGAGGTGTCGGAGGGCCTGAAACAGCCGTCCTCCGTGTTCTGTGTGCCGCAGCCGGGACTGGATGTCCTGGAAAATTACCTGGAACAGGGCGGGTACGTGCCGGAAATATAACAGATGCACGCCATATACGCAAAAAACTGCGGATCTGCCATGGATCCGCGGTTTTTTCAGGTATTATCGGAAAAAGATATACTGATGGATTTCGGGCCTGTGCACATAGGAGCTGGGCCAGACCCCGCGGAGCCCTTCGTTGAGTGTCCGGATGAGCAGGTCTTCAGGGGCGCCGCCGGTGAAATAGACGGCGCACTGGCCGGCACTGTCCAGGCCTTCCTGGACACAGGAGACGGCTTCCTCAGCGGTGGAAACCGTATAGGCGGGATAGGGAAGAAGACTCAGATCCGAGACCGGGTTCAGGGAGACGGGAATGAGGAAGGTGTCGTACAGCTTCCGGCCCAGGTCTTCGCCGAGAAAGGCGAAGGTGAAGTCGGTTGAATTTCCGGTGTCGCAGAAGGTGGGATCGCACATGTACCACGCGCCGTCCACGCAGATCAGGGTCCAGACGTGCGTGACCTCCTGACTGTTCTGGGAAGACTGCATGGAATCGCCGTGCTGCAGCATGACGGGAATGCCGGAGAGGGAGCAGAGAAGATAGAAGGTATCCGCATAGCCGTCGCAGTCGGCACGTCCGCGGAGCAGGGCGCCGGCGGCGTTGTCGTGATCCGTGGTGCCGCTTACGGCCTCGTAGGATATGGCACGGCTGAGCTGGTCCAGAATGCCGCACACGGTCCGCGCCTGGGAAGAAGACGAGCGCGCATATGCTTCCGGATGCACGGCGCTGAGCAGCTCCCGGGCACGGTTCAGGACGGACTGCTGGGTTCCTGAAAGCTCCATTTCCCGTCCGGCGGCCACCATGGAAGCGATGGCGACGCCCACATAGCGCTCATTGGACGGGAAATACACCACCTGCAGCTCATCGTCCATGGAAATGCCGCCGTACAGGCCCGCGGAAACCATGAGGCTGCGCAGAAGAGATGAAACGGTGCCGGAGTGGTAGATGCGCTCCTGGGTCAGGCTTGCAAACAGATCGGGATCGCAGATGAGCGCAAGAATTCCTTCCGTTTCAGGCACGCGCTGCAGTGCGGCAACGGCATCTTCCAGCGTATGCACCATGCAGCCCGTGATATTCCAGTCCACATCATGGAAGTGCAGGGTGTATCCGGAATCGGAATAGCTGTACTGGCGGACCTGGAAGCCCGCGGAGAGCATGGCGCGGAACAGGGCGGGATCATGATTGAGGAAGCGGGCATACAGTTCCGGGGAGAGAAGCAGACGGAAATCCCGCACCTGACCGATCTTCAGCTGTCCCAGGGTCTGAAGCAGGCCATCCTCGGTCTCGGCACTGTATCCTTCCGTGTCCGCCCACAGGAGATCGGTGAGCGTCAGAATGCAGGATACATCATTATAAAGGTAGGAAAAGCCGGTGATGCCTGCCCGGGCAGTGTATTCGCCCAGTAGCTGGAACCCGTGATCGCTGATGCGGCTGTATACATCCGGGGCGAGGACCAGCGTGCATGCGTTGCCCGGCTTGAGCGCGGACAGGGCAAGGGCCAGATCATTGTCCACGTCAATCTGGTACACTGGGGCGGAAAGACGGGTCAGATTCCGGAACCCGATGGTGCCGGAGCTGTTGTAGGAAAGGGAATCACAGGAAAGCCCGGCCAGGGCAAGCAGACGGTAGGTCCCGGCAAAGCTGTTTTCGGACAGCTGCGCATACATGTCAGGTGTCAGGCAGACCTGGCCTTCGCTCAGGGCGTCTTCGCGGCACTGGCGCATATAGTTCAGGACATCGTCTTCATCGGAACACAGGGCAAACGAGGATGCATAGGAGCAGTTCTGGATCTGGAGGCGTTTGTTCTGCATGAACCATTCGAAGCCGGTGAGCCCGGAGTCATACAGCATCTGCCCGATCTCTTCCAGATGGGCGGACAGCGAGAAGGAACGGCTTCCCTCAATGGTAAAGGAAGAAGGCCGGGAGGGCGTCAGATTCCAGAGATAGGCCCGCAGCTCTTCCATGTCGGAAACAGCAAGGGCCATGGCGGGAACAAGCAGCAGAAGCAGAATAATGGCGGACAGCCGGGAACGCATGTGGGCCTCCTTTCCGGAAAGCTGTCAGGGCTCTGCATGTAGAACAGAATGGATGATGTATCCTATATATTACAGGAAAAAGGCCCGGTTTGTAAACCGGGACGAAAGTCCGGCAGCTGCAGGAAAAAATGGACTGTGAGAAGGAAAGAAGCCCTATGTGTAGAAAACATAAACAGAAAAAACTGAACAGGGGGAAATATCATGCGTACAGGGAGAAGATTGTTTTTCAGTATTCTGCTGATCCTTATCCTGTGTCTGTCAGTTTCCGCGGCACTGGCAGCCTTCCAGTACTGCCCGTACTGCGGCAAGGACCTTGAGAACAAGGAATATGCGTTCTGCCCCTACTGCGGAAAGCAGCTGGATACCTCGGGTTCGGGAGGCGTGACCACGACCCTGGGCGGAAACGGAAGCATCAGCGCGCGTGTGTTTGAAGTCAGCGAAACGGTGAGGATGTCGCATGGCGGTGCCACCATCACCTGGACGGACTCGGCCAATGCGGCGCCGTATTACGTGGCCTACCGCTATGCGGATGGGAACGAAAGCGATCAGGTATGGTACTGGGCAGGCGGAGACGAGGCCTCGTCGAAGGCAGGGAGTACATCCTTTACCTGCTACAATCTGGTTCCGGGACATGCTTACGATATCAGTGTGGCGGACAGCAGCGGAAAGGAAATCGTGGGACGGGTGAACGTTCCCGGTGCGCCGGAATTTGTGGATGGCAAGCTCAAGGCTGCCGCCCTGAAGGTCAAGCTGGCGCCGCGGTATTTTTCCAGATCGGCCTATGATGTGACAAAGGCCAAGTCCCTGAACAAGTTTGTGAGCAGTCAGATGGATTTTGCGAGCAACTGCTACGGCCTGCGCCTGGAGATCGGGCATCCCCAGCTGGGCAAGGAGCGCCACTATCCCGCGCTGCTTGCGTTCTATGCCCCGAACAGCTACTGCTGGTCGTTCTATGATGAGGACTTCAACATGGCAACCTTCGCGAACGGCGGAAGCACATATTATTACTGTGTCGGCAGCTTCTTCTTTGATACACTGCATGACAAGTACGGCAGTGTGCCCCGCGGGAGCTACAGGGTGGAAGTCTATTTCGACGGCATGTATGTGGGCCAGAATTCGTTCAGCGTGGAGTAATCCCGGATCCATGGACATTCCCTTCAGCGGTGCAGCGGGGCTGCGCCGCTGGTTTTGTATCTGAACGGATCTGCGGGATGCGCGGGGGCTTTCATGGACACCCGGGATTTGGTACAATAACGAAGTGTATCCCATTGGATACCCATGAAAAGTCAAGTAACCGACAAGTACAGGAGGTTAGAATAGATGATCCGCAGTGAAGCACTGGAAGACTACAAGCAGGCAGTCCGGCAGGGACAGAAATACTATCATGACTGCATTCTGCAGGGCACATTCCCGTATCCGCAGGTGCTGGATGAACTCATGGATGAGTCAGCCACAGCCGGTCGGGTGGAACTGGGCACCATGGACATTCCCATGGACCGGATTATCGGCACGCTGGCCGCGGGACGCAAGGCGGCCTTTGCGGGCAATTTCATGCCGCTGCTTGGTCTGGATTCCGAGTTTGCAGCAAAGTGGGTTGCACTCTGCTCAGCACATCTGGGGGAGACCGGTATTACCGATCCCATCACTGTGCTGGAATATATGGGCCGGTTCTATGTCCAGGAAGGGCACAAGCGCGTTTCCGTGCTGCGCTTCTTTGGCGCGCCCACCATCCGTGCCACAGTGACCCGCATTATTCCGGCATGGTCGGAAGACCCGGGCGTGAAGGCGTACTACGAATTCATGGATTTCTACAAGAAAAGCGAGCTGTATCACGTGTATTTCACAAAGCCCGGATGCTTTCCGAGACTGCAGGCGGCACTGGGATTTGAGCCGGACTACGTGTGGACAGAGCAGGACCGGATGGATTTTGTTTCCTTTTTCTGGGGCATCTCCGGACTGTTTTCTGGCCAGCTCGCCGGCATCCGCGGCCTGACGGTCAGTGAAGTGGTGCTTGCCTATGTGGAAGTGTACAACTGGCGGGAAAACATTACCGAAGCGGAAAAGCGCAAGCGGCTGACGGCAATTCTGCCGGACCTGCGCTTTCTTGCGGACAATGAGCCCAGCAGCGTGTCCACGGAGCCGGAAAAGCAGGAGAAAAGCGCCATCAGCCGGCTGCTGGATGGCATGACCCGTTCCCAGCTGCGCATTGCGTTCATTCATGCGTCCAGCCCTGAAACCAGCAGCTGGTCCAGGGGCCATGAGCAGGGCCGGCTGCATCTGGAAGAAGTGCTGGCGGACCGGGTTCAGACCAGAAGCTATGTGGCGGACATGGAAAATCCGGACGCTGTGATGCAGCAGGCCGTGACCGACGGCGCTCAGGTGCTCATGGCCACGGCGCCCACGCTCCTGGCGGCATCCCGGCGGATGGCTGCCCTGCACCCGCAGGTCAAGGTGCTGGTCTGCGCACTGTCCGTACCCTATGCCGGTATCCGTACGTATTACTCCCGAATCTATGAAGCCAAGTTCATTACCGGTGCCATTGCCGGCGCCATGTGGAACGGCGGGAATATCGGATACATCTCCAGATATCCCATTCTGGGCGAAGTGGCGGCAATCAACGCCTTTGCGCTCGGCGTAAGAATGACAGCGCCGGATGTGAATGTGCATCTTGCGTGGTCGAGCATGGCGGGCGATCCGAAAAAGGAACTGGTGGAAAAGCGCTGCAGGATCATATCCGGTCAGGAAACCAATGTTATGGATACAGACCGGAAAGGTGCCGGCATGAGCATGATCCAGCAGCAGCCCAACGGGGAGTTCCTCCCGGTGGCGAGCGCGTGCTGGGACTGGGGAAGGCTGTATGAGCAGATGATCCAGAGCATGCTCAATGGTGCCTGGGATGTATCGGACCCCAGCCATTCGAGTGCGGTCAATTACTGGTGGGGCATGAACAGCGGCGTGATTGATGTGATCTATCCGGACACACTGCCCGCCGGTGTCAAGCAGCTGGCGGATATTCTGAAGAATGACCTCAAGAACGGCGCGATTCAGGTATTCCGCTGCGTCATGAAAGACCAGGAAGGCCGGGTCCGCAATGACG
>CACYNZ010000260.1 GCA_902775835.1 uncultured Eubacteriales bacterium
CATGAGCACTGAGGCGAGCGCCTGCCCATGCGTGCCCTTCTTGGTAAAATCAAAGGCCCGGTTGCCTTTGCCGGCACGGCTCTGGCGCTCAAAACTGACCTGGGCGCAGCGCATTCCGTAGCCGCGGTCGGAGAAGAACAGGAACTGGGATTTGTCGGCAGCCTGGAAAGCTGTGAGTACAGCGTCTCCCTGCTCGAGCCGGATGGCATTGACGCCCCGCGAAATGCGGCCCTGCTGGGGTACGTCGTCCAGGGCGAAGCGAATGCTCTGGCCCTTTTCCGTAAACAGGAGGATATCCTGATCCGGAACGGTCTCAAGGATCTGCACGACTTCATCACCGTCAGCCAGGGAAAGGGCGGCGAACATGCGGGAATGGATATCATAATCCGCAGCGGGGGAGCGCTTGATCTTTCCCTGCCGCGTGACGAAGAGAAAATCGGGACGCTGTTCCAGTGTTCCGGGCTTTGCGCAGAACATGAAAAGCGGTGTTTCCCCTTCCGCATAGTCCTTCAGAAGACCTTCAAGCTGCTGGCCGCGGTCCTTGGGACGGCACTCCTGCAGCTGCTCGGACTTGATCTGATACACATTGCCGAGATTGGTGAAGATATAGACGGATGTATCTGTGCGTGTCTCGAAGAAGAAACTGCAGCTTTCCTTCAGATCTTCCTGAGGCAGCGGCAGAGGCATCTTTTTCACCATCTGCGGCGCCATGCGCTTGAGCTGGCCGCTGCGCGTGAAGGCGATGACAATGTCTTCTGGCGCTTTTTTGTTCTCTTCCGGATCGATCTGGACTTCCTCGGACTTCTCAATGGTGGTGCGCCGGCCCTCGGGATACTGGTCACAGATGGCCTGAAGTTCCGAGGCGATCACGTCCATGAGCACAGACTCATGAGAGAGAATGTTTTCAAGGCGCGCAATGAGTGCCTTGACTTCCTTGTATTCTTTCCGGAGTGCGAGAATTTCAAGGTTCGTGAGACGCTGGAGACGCATGTCCAGAATGGCCTGCGCCTGGATTTCATCCAGACTGAAAGCCTGCATCAGGGCAGCGCGTGCTTCCTTAGGGGTCTTGCTGGCGCGGATCAGCCGGATGACCTCATCCAGGTTGTCCACGGCAATCATGAGACCTTCCAGAATATGTGCCCGTGCCCGGGCCTGCTTGAGATCATATTCCGTACGGCGGGTGACCACATGCTTCTGGTGCTCGATGAAATAATGAATCATGGACTTGAGGCCCATCTGAACGGGCTTGCCGTCCGCGATGGCCACCATGTTCACGCCGAACGTCACCTGCAGATCACTGTATTTGTACAGGTATGCAAGAATCTTCTCCGGGTCCGCGTCCTTTCGAAGCTCGATGACGGCACGCATGCCCATCCGGTCCGATTCATCCCGGATATCGTAAATGCCGCTTAGTGCCTGTTTCTTTTCTTCGGTCAGATGCAGGATCTTTTCCAGCATCTGTGCCTTGTTCACCTGATAGGGGACCTCGGTGATCACCAGAAGTGTTCGGCCGGAGGCGCCGGGTTCCGTATGTACCCTGGCACGCAGGGAGAGCTTGCTCCGACCGGTTTCATAGCCCAGCCGGATTTCCGGATTGTCCACCAGAATGCCGCCGGTGGGGAAGTCAGGTCCGGGCAGATACTGCATGAGTTCATCAAGAGTGATGTCGGGATTCCGGATCTGGGCGATGACGGCCCGGATGCTTTCCGCCAGATTATGGGGCGGGATGTTGGTAGCCAGACCCACCGCAATGCCGCTGGCACCGTTTACCAGCAGATTCGGGAAACGGGCGGGCAGCATGTCCGGTTCCTTCAGTGAATCATCAAAATTCAGACGGAAGGGAACGGTATCCTTTTCAATGTCCTGAAGCATGAGCAGCGCCAGGCTCGTCATACGGGCTTCCGTATAACGCATGGCCGCCGCGCTGTCGCCGTCGATGGAACCGAAATTGCCGTGGCCGTCCACAAGCGGCGCTCTCATGGAGAAATCCTGAGCCATGCGCACAAGGGCATCATAGACGGAAGAGTCGCCATGGGGATGATATTTGCCCAGGCAGTCGCCCACAATGCGCGCGCATTTTCTGTGCGGCTTGTCCGGGGTATTCCCCAGCTCCAGCATGGTATAGAGGATACGCCGCTGCACGGGCTTCAGTCCGTCCTCCACCCGGGGCAGTGCGCGTTCCAGTATGACATGCTCGGCATAGGGCATCATGGAGGAATGCATGACATCTTCCATGGTCATGGGAAGAATCCGGGAAGGATCATCCTTTGGAATGGGTTTTTCCTGAGTCTGTTTTCTGGCCATGGATTATTCCCTCTTTTCTGCGTCCGGCGGGAGCTCAAACGTATCCTCGCGGTTGAAATCCGCATGGGCGGCAATGTATTCCCGGCGGGGGTCCACCTTGTCTCCCATCAGGATCGTGACCAGCCGGTCGGCCTGGGCCGCATCTTCAATGGTGACCTTCATCAGCTTGCGCTGGGCGGGGTCCATGGTGGTGGCCCAGAGCTGTTCCGGATTCATTTCACCAAGCCCCTTGTAGCGCTGCAGCGTATAGCCCTTTCCGGCAGCCTTGGTCAGCTTTTCCAGTTCCCGGTCATCATAGGCATAGGAAACATTGCTTCCTTTCTGCACCCGATACAGAGGCGGCATGCCGATATAGACATGGCCCTGGGTAATCAGATCCTTCATATACCGGAAGAAGAACGTGAGCAGTATGGCACGGATATGCGCACCGTCCTGATCGGCATCAGAGAGGATGATCACTTTGTGATACTTGAGGTTCTGCAGGGAGAATGAGGAATCAATGGATGTGCCAAGCGCGGTGATCAGGCTGCGGAATTCCTCGTTGGAGAGCACCTGGTCCAGGCGTTTCTTTTCCACATTGAGCGGCTTTCCGCGAAGGGGGAGAATGGCCTGAAAGCGGCTGTCCCTGCCCTGTTTTGCGGAACCGCCTGCAGAATCGCCTTCCACGATGAACAGCTCATTGTCCTCAGGATGCTTCCCGCGTGCGGCACTGAGCTTGCCCACCAGCGGAGCGGCTTCAAGCTGACTGGTCTTGCGGATGGTGTCACGGGTCTTGCGCGCCGCTTCACGTACCTGTGCCGCCTTTACGGCCTTGGCCAGGATTTTGTCCGCCAGTTCCTGGTTCTTCAGATTATCCAGCCAGCTGATCAGCTGTTCCGTGATAATCGCTTCCACAAGCGGACGCACTTCGCTGTTTCCAAGACGCCCCTTGGTCTGTCCCTCAAACTGGGGATTGGGCACCATGGCAAGCAGCACGCAGGAGAGCCCTTCACGGAAATCATCGCCTGCAAGATTGGGATCCTTGTCCTTGAGAATGCCGTTTCTCCGGGCGTATTCATTCAGAACGCGGGTGAAGGCTGTCTTGAAACCGGTTTCATGGGTTCCGCCTTCCGACGTGGGGATATTGTTGACATAGGAAAACAGGCTCTCGGTATATCCAGTATTGTACTGAATGGCAGCCTTGCAGATGACCTTGTCGCGTCTGCCCTCAAGGTAGATGACGTCATCAGTCAGCACATCCTTGCCGGTGTTCAGGTAGCGCACATAGTCGGCAATGCCGCCCTCATAGAGGAACACCTGCTCCCGCTTCTCCGGGTCCGACTGGCGCTCGTCTGTCAGGGTGATCTGAAGGCCGCTGTTGAGATAGGCCAGTTCCTGAAGCCGGCGGGAGACGAGATCCAGATGAAAGGTTGTATCCTCGAATACATCGGGATCGGGCAGAAAGCGGACCAGGGTGCCGCGTCTGCGCGTATTGCCCAGTCTCTGAAGGCCGCCTTCAGGTTCGCCGGCATGGATTTTACCGGTCTTGGGATCCGTATAGGAATGGAAGCACATCTGGTAATGCACCAGATTCAGATAGACATCCACTGTCATCCAGGAGGACAGGGCGTTGACGACGGACGCGCCTACGCCATGAAGACCGCCGGTATACTGATAGTTTTCATGATTGAACTTGCCGCCGGCATGGAGACGGGTGTAAATCACCTCCACGCCCGTGATGCCAAGCGTTGGATGTATATCGACCGGGACGCCGCGCCCGTTGTCATAGACGGAAGCGGAACCGTCCTGGTGCAGCGTGACATGTACACGGGTTGCAAATCCGTTGCTGGCTTCATCGATTGCGTTGTCCACGATTTCCCACAGCAGATGATGAAGACCTCTGGAGGAAGTGGTGCCGATATACATTCCGGGACGCATTCGGACAGCCTCAAGGCCTTCCAGAACCTGAATGTTACCGGCATTATACTGCTCAGCCATGCTTACTCTCCTCAATCAATAGATAATTGCACACCTTCGAATTATACCAGAAAAAACCTTTGATTTCAATGAAATCAAAGGAGAGAAAGCCTTGTAAAATGCGGTAGAAACACAGCAGAATCAGTAGGCTCTGCGTATGATTTCCGTGGTCAGTTCGAACGGGGATTTCCCATCAGCGTCCACAATGAGATGCGCCCAGCGTTCATAGAGCGGACAGCGTTCGTTGTACAGATCCTGGAAGGTCTGGCCTTCACGGATGGTCACGCCGCGGGCGTGCAGATCCCCGAGCCGTTCCAGGAGCACTTCAGGGGATACGCGGAGATAGACGACTTTGGCAATGCGCCGGAAGTGTTCCATGGCTTCACGGCCGTAGATGACACTTCCGCCGGGTGCGATCACCGCGCTTCGGGGACGCAGGGATGCATTGATGCGGTTTTCCACATCCCGGAATCCATCGTCGCCGTACAGTTCCAGAATCCTTGACAGTTTCATGCCCATCTCCTTTTCAATGACACGGTCCGAGTCAATGAAGGCGACAGACCTGAATCGAGCGATTTCTCTGGCGATGGTGCTTTTCCCGCTTCCGGGCATTCCGATGAGTACAAGATTCTGCATAATGATGACGCCTTTCATAAGAAAAGGGGAAGGCGAGTGCCTTCCCCTTAGGCTTCCATATCAGTAGCTGCTCTCGTGGATCTCAATTCCGGTATAGCGCTTCAGACCGGTACCGGCGGGGATCAGCTTACCGATAATCACGTTTTCCTTCAGGCCGAGCAGCGGATCCACCTTGCCACGGATGGCAGCCTCGGTGAGCACGCGGGTGGTTTCCTGGAAGGAAGCAGCAGAGAGGAAGCTCTCCGTTGCGAGAGATGCCTTGGTGATGCCCAGCAGTACGCGCTTGGCGGCAGCGGGACGGAGTCCTTCGCTGATGGCCTTGCGGTTGGCTGAGTCGAACTGGAAGATGTCAACCATGGAACCGGGCAGCAGAGCGGTATCACCGGCGTCCTCGATGCGGACCTTGCGGAGCATCTGGTGGACAATGATTTCGATGTGCTTGTCAGCCACAGCCACGCCCTGGGAACGGTAGACGGACAGAACTTCCTTGAGCAGGTACTCCTGAACCGCCTTGACACCCAGAATCCGCATCAGATCGTGAGGATTGATGGCGCCTTCCACCAGCATGTCACCGGCTTC
>CACYNZ010000261.1 GCA_902775835.1 uncultured Eubacteriales bacterium
AAATGATACAGTGACCCCCAAAGAACTGGCTCAGGAAGAGGCGGATGCCGCCGCGGAAGATGGAGCGGTTACAGATGAAGCCGCAGATACGGAAGAAGCTTCAGCGGATCCCGAAACGGTTGAAGATTCCGAGAATGATACTTCCGAGTCCGCTTCCACCGAGCAGGCTGAAACTTCCAGTCAGGCCAAGGTCAAACCCCAAAGGCAGACCGAAACCAGCAATTCTGCAGTTCCTGACAGCAATATTTATCTGCAGAGCGATGACGGGCAGCTTGTTCTTGTCGCTGTAAAGCAGCTTGGCATTTCACGGTCGATCGTTGAAATCAAAGGTCAGGAATATGAAGTTGAAACTTCCATGCTGGTCTGGAATACGACAGCGGATGCCGATCACAGAATAGCCGTGGTGCACGCTCCGAAATCCGGGAAAGCCAGTCTGCGCAAAACCGAGAAAAGCAGCAGCAAAGTTATCAAGTCCCTTGGTTCCGGCACGGTTGTTGCAGTATTTGATATGCAGGACGACATGTCTGGCGTTTATTATGACGGCCTGGTTGGATATATGAAAAACTCTTCCCTGCTCTATTTCTCTTCCGAGCGTGAATACCAGACTGCTGTATTGACCTATAACGGTTCCACCACCAACACACATCGAATCAATATGTACAATCTTCCAAGAGAATCCAGCAGACGGCTTGTCGGTCTCCGTGCCGGCATGACTGCAACGGTATTCGGGGAAGAAGGCGAATTCTACGAAATCGAAGTCAATGGCCGTCATGGATATATCTATACCAGATTTGTAACTCTGGATGACGTGCCTTCCGAATTATCCGTTCTTCCCGGTGATCTTTCCGACGAAGCGGAAACCACAGAAGAAGATGCAGACACAACATCAGATGAATCCGATAAGGCTTCTGATACTGAACTCATTAATGAAGATTCAAATGTCTCCGAGGATGTTGTACCGCCGGAAACAGATTCCACAGATAACACTGATTCTGAATCTGACGCTTCAGGGGATGCCTCCGAAAGTGAAGATGCCTCTGCAAATACCGGTTACGAGCCGTTTATTGTGAACGGTTATGATATGCACAGAAATCCTTATAATTGATCTCATGAACATAGCAAAAACCGCTGAATGCCGCTGCCTTCTTCGCAGCGGCATTCAGCGGTTTTTGCTCAACTCAGATCACCCTCAGCAGCACCATGTAGGAAAAAGTACCCGCACAGATTGCCAGTATCACCTTCCGTGAAAGAATCTGCGCTGCGACTGTAATGAGACTTGCCATAACCGTTGGCACCCACTCGGCGCACACCGTAAATCGAACCGCCCGGAGACAGTAGATAACAAGCATGGCCATCGAAGCCCTCGGAAGCTGTTCACCCAACCATTGAATAAACGCAGGTGTTTTCGCCTCATGACGGAAAATGAGAAACGGCAGCGTTCTGCATAGAAGGGTACCAAAGGCTGCAATTCCCACTGTAATTCCCAGTTCAGTCAAAGTCATATGTTTTTTCCTCTCCGCTTCTGAATCGAATGTATAACAGCAGCAGCATGCCGATCATGGAAAACACCAGAAATGAATCCGCTCCAAAGATGAGCAGACAGATCAATGTTGTACCGGCCCCAAGGGCTGGAGCATACAGTGCCTCAAAATATGTGCAGCGGTGCATTTTGGCATTTTTCAGTGATTCCATGGTCTGATTTGTGACAATCACCAGAAACAGGGCTGTCATTGAAAAATCAATTCCCTGAAGGTAATCCATCGGTATCTGCTGTCCCAGCCAGGCACCAAGCACACTCCCGAATATCCAATACAGATGATCCAGCAGAGAGATCACAGCAAACCATTTCGTTTGTGAAATGTGCTCCGGTGTATCCATACAGACCAGAGAATAGGTTTCGTCTGTCAGCGCGAATATCAGGTACGGCTTCCAGAACCCGGTCTTTCTATATGGTTCAAGCATGCTCAAACCATAAAAAATGTGCCTTGCCTGAATGAGAACTGTCAAAAGGAGAAGTGTAACCGGTGCAAATGCCTGCGTCAGATAATCCATGAGTGCAAACTGAAGAGAACCGCCGTATACAAAAATGCTTATAAGGCTTGTCAGTCCGATTCCGAACCCTTTACTTCTCATGGATATTCCATATGCTGTTCCAAGAAAAATATATCCCGCCATGACAGGGAGTGTTCTGGAAAATGCTTTTCTTAATTCTGTCGCCATAGCAGCACTCCATTTTTTGATTCTGCATTATCTGTCATTATGCCCGTCTGCAGATGTATGTATTCACCATTCTTTAGTGCATGCGTATATTACGTAACCAAATAATGATTGTCAAATCTTGACAGAGAAATTCACCGTGGCCTATAATTTTCCGCGACCCATGCCCATCTCAGTTATGATCAAGTCAGGAGGAAGTGCAGTGAACCGTTTAGACAGCCTCTTTGCCAGCAATGTGTTTAATGAAAACGTCATGCAGCAGCGCCTTCCCAAAGAAACTTACAAAGCGTTGAAAAAGACGATTGATGAGGGACGCAGTCTCGACCCGCAAATTGCTAATATTGTTGCCCATGCTATGAAAGAATGGTCAATTGACAAAGGGGTTACGCATTACACGCACTGGTTTCAGCCTCTTAATGGCGTAACAGCTGAAAAGCACGATGCCTTTCTCTCCATTCGTGACGGGCAGATGATTCAGTCCTTCAGCGGTTCTGAACTGGTGCACGGTGAGTCGGATGCTTCATCCTTTCCATCTGGCGGCTTACGCTCAACCTTTGAAGCACGCGGTTATACCGCGTGGGATCCTACAAGCTATGCATTCATCAAAGACGGTGTTTTATGCATTCCCACTGCTTTCTGTTCCTACGGCGGAGAAGCTCTCGATAAAAAGACTCCTCTGCTGCGTTCCATGGAAGCGCTCTCCCGGCAGGCTGTAAGAATACTGAAGCTTTTCGGCAGGGATGCAACACGTGTTCTTCCTACCGTAGGCCCTGAGCAGGAATACTTTTTGATTGATGAAAATCTTTACAAGCAGCGGAAAGATCTTATTTTTACCGGCAGAACGCTGTTCGGTGCGAAACCTCCCAAAGGACAGGAACTGGACGATCATTATTATGGTGCGATCAAGCCAAGAGTTCAGGCTTTTATGCGTGAACTGAACGATGAGCTCTGGAAGCTCGGCGTGCTTGCAAAAACCGAACATAATGAAGTTGCGCCTTCCCAGCATGAAATGGCCCCTATTTTTACGGTCGCCAACGTAGCCGCTGATCAGAATCAGCTGACCATGGAAATCATGAAGAAAGTAGCTGAGCATCACGGCCTCGTCTGCCTGCTTTCTGAAAAGCCTTTTGCCGGAGTAAACGGATCAGGCAAACATAACAACTGGTCCATGGTTACCAATACCGGTTACAACCTGCTTGATCCTGGCACATCGCCGTATGACAGCGCACAGTTCCTTCTTTTCCTTGTTTCTGTAATCAAGGCCGTGGATGATTACCAGGAACTCCTCAGAATATCCGTTGCTTCCGCAGGCAACGACCATCGTCTGGGTGCAAATGAAGCTCCTCCAGCCATTGTTTCCATGTTCCTTGGAGACGAACTTACTGAGATTCTTTCAGCAATCGAAAGCGGAAGCTCATATGAGGGCCACGGCCCCCAGGATTTGACCATCGGTGTTCATGTGCTTCCCAAATTCCCACGAGACAATACAGACAGAAACCGTACTTCGCCATTCGCGTTTACGGGCAATAAATTTGAATTCCGTTCTCCCGGGGCACCAGAATCGATTTCTGACTGCAATGTTGTGATCAACACCATTGTAGCTGAGTCCCTGCGCATTTTCGCAGATGAGCTGGAAGCAGCAAAGGATTTTGGTGCAACACTTCACGACCTGATTGTCCGCGAAATCAAACAGCATAAACGAATTATCTTCAATGGGAACGGATATGCTGCAGACTGGATCCGTGAAGCTGAGAAACGCGGGCTGCTGAACTTACCCACCACAGTTGACGCGCTGCCTCATATGACAGATGAAAAAAACGTATCCCTATTTGAGCGTCACAGGATCTTCAGTTCTGCAGAAATTCATTCACGGTATGAAATCAGCATGGAAGCATACTGCAAATGTCTTGTAATAGAAGCTGAAACAGCGCTTTCCATGGCTAAAAGAGAAATCCTGCCATCTGTGATCCGCTTTACCGGCGATATCGCAAAAACCGCTTACTCCATAAAGCAGTATTCTCCTTCTCTCAATACGCTTCCTGAAGAGTCCCTGCTGAAAAAACTGACTGAAAAAACGGCTGTTCTCTCAGACAGAATACAGGACCTTGAAGATGCAGTCGTTCATCTTGATCGAAACGCTTCGATCAATGACCAGGCATATTATCTGAAAGAACATGTGATTTCCTGCATGTCACTTCTCAGATGCGTGGCGGATGAACTCGAGTGCATTGTTGACAAATCCTATTGGCCGTTCCCCACTTATTCTGATCTGCTTTTTCAGGTTTGATTCATTTTTCACTGACTTGTTTTCTTTCTGTACCTTTATTCTTCGTGTTATTGACATCACTTTTCAATGTGATACACTCGAGCGCGTAGGAGTGGCAGAATGCCACGGTAGTTATGAAGGAGGAATCACATCATGAAAAAAGTTCTGTCTGTAATGCTGGCTGTATGTCTGTGTCTGTCCATCGGCACATGCCTGGGCGAATCGAAAACCTATGAAGTCGGTGTAGTTCAGCTGGTTCAGCATGTAGCTCTTGACGCAGCCACTCAGGGATTCATTGATGCGCTTACCGAAAAGCTTGGCGACAGTGTTCACGTCACAGTGAAAAACGCTTCGGGAGATTCTGCCAATTGCATAACCATTGCCAATGATTTTGTATCAGCTAACGTTGATCTCATCATGGCGAATGCAACCCCTGCTCTGCAGGCATGTGTCGGTGCAACCGCCGATATTCCGATTCTCGGAACATCCATTACAGATTATGCCACTGCACTTGCCAGTGATGACTGGACCGGAGTGACCGGAATTAACGTATCCGGCACATCTGATCTCGCTCCTCTGGACGGTCAGGCTGCAATGCTGAATGAACTTTTCCCGGATGCAAAAACCGTAGGATTGATTTACTGCTCCGCTGAACCGAATTCCCTGTATCAGGTCACGGAGATTACAAAATATCTCGAAGGTTATGGCTATGAGTGCAAAGCCTATGCTTTCGCAGATTCCAATGATGTTGCTTCTGTTGTCACTCAGGCATGTGAGTGCGACGTGCTCTATGCACCTACAGACAACACGGTTGCCACTTACGGTGAGACCGTTGCCAACGTGATTGTTCCTGCCGGCAAAGCACTGATTGCCGGTGAAGAGGGCATCTGCAGCAATTGTGGCGTGGCCACTCTGACGATTTCCTATTATGACCTGGGATATGCAACCGGCCTGATGGCATATG
>CACYNZ010000262.1 GCA_902775835.1 uncultured Eubacteriales bacterium
GTTTCACCGAGTGCATTCAGGCAGACAGGACGATGAAAACCGGATATAACAAAACAGAACCGTCATTGGGCGGTTCTGTTTTGTAATCCGGTCTTTTCAATTTCCGGCTGTTCAGGATGGATACCGGCGACGGATCAGCCTGAGGACATTGTCATGGCAAACCTTGCTGATGGCACCCTGTGAAAGCCTGTCCAGCAGTTCATAGTACTTGATTACTTCGGCAGGATAGGTTTCCCAGTGTCCCACCTTGTCCGTCCCGATCAGTACACGGTCCTGATAGTATTCCACGAATGCTGCCCAGTCATCCAGTGAGTTGCCATCTGGATACTGAGTCGGAAAACGGTCAAGAAAATAGTAGTCGTAAACCAGCCAGGAAATATCCACGTACAGATTCGGATATGTATCGAGCAGCCTGGAAGCGATTGCAATGAGGTCCTGGACTTCGATCCGACGCGAGATACCGATATGCGCCCAGATGATATTGCAGTTGCGGTTATATGCCAGAGCGTCCTCCAGCTCATTCCTGTACAGGATCCGCTCTTCACTCTGGGCGGTGATATTATGGTGCACCAGAACCGGAAGCTTTTCCTCCGCTGCCAGATCGAACACATCAAGGAATGCACGGCTGTTGACATGCGGGGCTTCGCCGTAGGTAAGTGCTGTGAGATCGTCATGCCGGCTCATGATCTCGCCGATACCGCACCAGAAATCCGGATACAGGCGGAGAAGCTGACGGATATGATCTGCGGCGAAGCGGTCATTCCCGTTGATGCCGCATAAGAAGGGAAAGAAGCGCTTTTTGATTTCCAGTGGCTGTGCCAGGAGTTCCTCCGCCAGGATGAAGTCCGTACCGGAATAGTAGTAACAGCGGCTGTCATTGCTCAGGTAATAGGAAGGAGCCATTTCCATGGTATCATCCCACTGCTTGGCAATGGGCATGCCGAAAATAACGGCATGGGAGACACCGGAAAGGTCCATGGCCCTGCACAGGGCCGGAAATCCGTCGGTATCCTCGAGAAAATCCGTAAAATGCAGATGGCTGTCTATGATGCTGTAGCGCACATCTTGCGTGGGTGGGACAATTTCAATATTCCGGTCGGTGGTAAAGGCAGCGGGTGCGGTTGTTGCGGAGGAAACAGTATCGGCTTCGCCGAGAGCGGCAGGCGGAAGCAGCATGGCAGCGGCTGCGGCAGTAGCGGCTTTCAGAAAAGAGCGTCTTGTCAAATTGGCCCCGGGATCGGATGATTTACGCATATAGTCTCACCCCATGAATAAGAATAAAAACATTATATCGGAATAAGGAAAAGCCGTAAAGAAATGGAACGGATTCTTCTTGCGCTTGGGACGCGGAAAGCAGACGTGGTATACTCTCTGAAGAAAGAACATGAACAGCAGTGCGCCGGAGGGGACAGGTATGGAGAAACAGCTGGAATGGATCCGAGGAGGCGGGTATGAGGCAGGAATTGCACCGGACAGGGGCGCTGCGGTCATGCGGCTTCGGTATCTGCCCGTGGGAGGCAGCCCCTTTTCTGTACGGCATGCCGGTGCTTTTTCCGCCGAACCGCATAGACGGGGGATGCTTTTCCTTTGGCGGCAGGACGTACCGGTTTCCCGTGACGGACAGGGAGCGGAACTGCTCGCTGCACGGCTCACTGCATCTTTCCACTTTCCAGGTGGAGGAGCAGGCGGAAGACCGGATCTGCATGGTGTATCGGGCGGATGCGGATCGTCCCTATGGCTGTTTTCCCCACGCGTTTACCTTCCGGATCCGGGCGGAAACCGGGAGCGAAGGCCTCAGGCAGGAGGTGCAGATCACCATTCAGTCGGACCGGTGCATGCCGCTGATGCTGGGCTTTCATACCACGTTCCGGAGGCCCGGTGCGGCCGGGGACGCCGGAAATATCCGGCTTGGGCTTTCGGCTGACAGGGAAATTATGCGCGATCCGGTGCGGCTTCTGCCCACGGGAGAAGTGAGAACCGTATCAGAAACGCTGGAGCAGCTGAGGCAGGGATGCTTCCACCCGTGGCAGGGGACCCGGACGGTTTCCTGCCTGTACGAAAGCACGCCGGATATGCGCATGGTGCTGGAGCATCCCTCACACGCGTACCGTGTGGTGTATGAGACGGAAGGCTACCGCTTCTGGATGGTCTATGGCGGCGGAAGCCTGGACTATCTGTGCGTGGAGCCGCAGACCTGCATGATCAATGCCCCGAATACAGATTTTCCCCGAGAAGAGACCGGGTTCCGGTCTCTTGCACCGGGGAAAACAGCGGTATTCCGTATGAAGATCCATGTGGAAGCGGGAGCGGATGTCAGCGCTTGAGGAGTGTCTTGTGCACGGTGACGGATCCGATGCCCAGATTACGCACGGTATATCTGCCCAGGGAGGCAGGAACCACGATCACGTCCAGACTGTTCATGACATAGCGCAGGGAAGGATCCTCCACCGAGGCCACTTCGACCTTCTCTCCATCCACCAGGGCAAGCACGTGGAACTGACCGTCGGTATCGTCCTCCATGCTGTCCCAGAAGATCAGATCACGCAGGGAGAAGTAGAGCAGATCGTGCTCGCCGACAATGATTTCCTTCCAGGGATTTCCCTGACTGTCCCTGCCTTCGCGCACCAGACCGCCGTGGTTGACGAGATTGTCCCGGACCCATTCAGAAGTGCGCTCCGGGTGGATGACGGCACCGCCCATTTTCAGGTGAATCGGGCGCGGCAGGCCGGTCTGCGGATCAATGCGCTGGTAGTCATAGAGCTTGTAGGTATAGGATCCCACAGTTAGGCTGCCGATCTCCAGAATCACCTGGTTGCGGCCGGAGGCGTGCACGGTGCCGGCGGGGATCATGACCTGCGTGCCGGGCACGGAGGGAACCGCATTGATGTACTTTTCGTAGTCAATGAGTTCATGGGTCTTCTCGGCTCTGCGCGCTTCCTCAAAGAACGCCTCGCAGCTCCCGCTTTCCCGGAAGCCGAGGTAGGTCTTTGCGCCCTGGGCGGTGACGCAGACATAGTAGCTTTCATCCTGCCGTCCCAGTTCGTTGTGCCGGGGCATTACATAATCCGCATCCGGGTGGCACTGGATGGACATGTTGCCGTTGGCATGATAGGTGTCATCATAGTTGAAGCGGATCGGGAAATAGCCGTGGAACTGTTCCATGGCCTGCGAGCCGAGCAGGGTTTCGCCCATGGCCTGCACAAAGGTGAAGAACGGCGCTTCGAATTCATGCCCGTCCAGGACAGCCACGATGGAGACTTCCATGGGGATCATGTCGAAGACCCAGGCGCAGTTGCGCATCTCGGAAGGCAGATGACGGAGGTGATGGATGTAGAATCCGCCCCATACGCCCTCGAGATAGACGGGGCGGCAGCGGAACGGCCGGCGGCAGAGCTCGGAGAACATCTTCTTCAGGTCCGCAAAGGAGATCATCTGAAGGGACATGGGGTCATCCGCGCTGATATACCAGTCCATGCTGCCCTCACGGATCATGCTCCAGCGCACATCCAGCGCGTTTTCAAAGTCCACATAGTAGTTGCGGCGCATCATCAGGGAGTAGGGAAGGTCCTTCTCCGCGCCAACATTGCGGGCCTTGCCGTATTTGAAGTTCAGGGCCGCAGTGCGCGGGGTGATGTCCGCCCAGATGCGCACGTCATAGCAGCCGCGCAGTTCCTGTGCCAGAGTGCCCTGCCCGAACACGAGCAGGCCTTTTTCTTTGGCAAGACGGTCCTTCAGGGCGTTAACCTGATCAGCCTCCTGCAGTCCGGCGTACCCGCCCTCATACCGGCGGCCGTACAGCAGCACAGGGTCAATATCCCGGTCTTCGGGCAGGTATTCCATGAGCATCTCAGTCAGCACTTCCGGCTTTTTGAGCAGGGTGGAGGCGGAGATATACTCGACCTGTGTGTCCCCGATGACCTGCCGGATGACATTGATCAGCGCGTTCAGATCGGTGCCGGGATAGGCGTCAATGCCCACGTTCCGGCCTTCCCTGAGGAAGGAGGCGATCTTCCGGGCCGAGGGAATCATGCCGCGCTGTATGTCCAGGTCCATGTGCGGAACAGGGTTGACGGCGTCATGATCGATATAGGGATACGGATGGAACATGAAACTCATGGGCAAGACCTCACTTTTGTCAGAAAATGTGGAAAACAGGTGTCAGGAGAGCATTACGGTCTGTTCGCAGGCGGCCTGACCGAGGCAGGCAAAGCGGGCCGCGCCGCGCAGCGCTGCATCATCCAGGTGCTCCGTGACGATACAGGGAACCGGGAAGGAAAAATGGAACAGGTCTGCAGACTTGGAAATCTGTCCGCCCAGCACGAGAAAATCACAGCCGAGGTCCGGCAGAAACTGCCTGAGCATTGCGCTGAGGCATGTTCCGGTTTCCTCAAAAGCAGAGGCAGCCTGCGGATCCCCCTGCCGCGCAAGCGCGGCGATTTCCCGGACGGAAAGCGGACTCGGATACCGTGCGCATATGGCGCGTGTGGAGACTTCGTCCTCGCAGATTCCGGACTTCCAGGGGTGATTCCAGAGCGTGAACGCGGGGGTACGGGAAGCATTGACGCAGACCTTTCCGTCCCGCATCATGGCGAACCCGAGTCCGGTTCCGAGCATGACGCAGCAGGGCGATCTGCTGCCCCGCTCAGCGGCCTCCCCGTAAACGCCCAGCATGAAAGCTGTGGAATCGTGCAGAAAGCTCACCTCGGCATGTTCCTGTTCAAAGGGTGCGCGCAGGGAGCGGCCCAGAAGCGAGGGGAACTTGTGCTGCATATGACTGATGCCGCTCTCAAAATCAAAGGGCCCGGGAATGGAAATGCAGACCCTGCTGACTTCCTGCCGGCGGCGGGCAGACTCGAGCACGGAGAGCAGAACGCCGCAGATTTCCTCAAAGCTTCCGTCCGCGTGCGCCGGGGTCTGGCCCACGGTTTCCTCCTTCAGCCGGCCGTCCATGTCCGCGAGCGCGTACTTGACATAGCTCCCGCCGATATCCAGAAGAAGCATACTATACCTCCATCCTGCGGTCCGGGTCTACAAACTCACCGAACGTCAGAAGATAGGGCGTATCAGTCAGCGGCAGGTTCTTGAGAAGAATGACGCCGTTTTCCGAGCTGATCTTCATGCTGTCAGGCAGAGTGTATATCACGCCGGACATGAGGTCAATCAGTTCCATGGGCCGCTCTTCCCCGGGAAGCGCCAGGGAGACGGTTCCCTCATAGGTTTCACGCATCAGGTCCGCGGCTTTCCAGAAGGCCAGGGCCTGGGCGCCGGACTGCTTTTCAAAGCCCAGCATGACCAGCTGCGAAGACGCGTCATCGGTACCGAACACTCTCGGGGACGGCTCCACCTTGCGGATGACAGGCAGGTCACAGGGCACGACGTCTTCCGGGAACAGCGCGGTCAGATGCTGAAGCGCGCGGTAGGAAAGCTTGGGCGTATACGTGCCGCTGGCAATACCGTTTTCGTCAAACTCCGCGTGCAGAACGCCGAAGTATCCGAAGTCCTGCCAGGAGGCCTTGTCATTGCTTGTGCCGTTCAGGGCCTCGATCATGTCCATGGCGGTAAAGTGCGAGGTGAAGGTGACTTCGGAAGCGAGATCGATCAGACGGTGCCGCAGAAGGTACTTGGCCTGCTTGACCTCGTTCCAGGCCCCGCCCCGGAGTGCGCCGGCACCCCTGGAATCGGACTGGGTTCCGCTTTCCCCCTGAATGATCTGAAGCCAGGGCGAATAGCGGCTGATCAGCGCGCGCAGGGCGCGGATCTGCTGCAGGGAATCCAGTTCATCGGCCATGTACCGGTGGAAGGACAGGGCCTCCACGTGGTCGGCAAGCCCGCAGTCAAGCATTTCCCTGGTATAGGGCAGGTTGACATTGCAGAGCACGCCGGCAATGACTTTCGCTTCCGGATCGGCGGCATGAATGACATCTGCGGTTTCCATGGCAAACACCGCGTATTCGCTGGCGCTGACTCCGTGCTTCCAGCACCATTGTCCGTCCGGCTCATTCCAGACCTCCCACCAGCTGACACGGGTATGGAAATGCTCCACCAGCGCGCGTACATAGGCCGCCCAGCCCTGCTTCTCCTCTTCCGTGTGAATGGGCGGGCAGCCCACAGCACCAAAGTACTGCGCGGCTTCTTCCGTGTACAGATCATTGCCGTAGCACAGACAGATCCAGGGCTCCTGACCCTGGGCGATGAAACGGTCGACAAGTTCATCCAGCCATGCAAAGTCATAGACGCCCTTTACGCGCTCAGTTCTCTGCCATCCGGACTGCAGACGGATATAGTGTACGCCGGTGGCGGCTACCGGGGCATAGGCGTTTTCCGGCTCAAAGGCCCTGCGGTCCAGCTTTTCAAACCCGAGCCCGATACGCGAAGGCCCTATGGTCTTGGCATCCGCCGGCCGGATCCGGCCGCTTTTTAACAGTCTGTCCATCTTTCTCCTCCTCAGACAACATGGAATTCAATACCGAGCATCATGGCAAGGTCGCGGACGGCCTCGGTCCAGTCACCGTCCGTGATCCCGTAGTGCTGGGTGACGCCCTGCCGGATCAGCTGTGAGAAGAGCTGGCGGCAGTCTTCGCCGACGGGTCTGAAATGGCTGTGGGAATAGGTGGCCAGGAAATGGTCCGTGTGCACGGCTTCCACCTGGGAGAGCACGAACTGGAATTTTCCGGTCTGCTGCGAACAGTGCAGCATGGTCTTGCGGCCCTCCGGGAACACATACCAGGCAAAAGGCGCGCCTGCATACTTCCATTTGGTCTTGGCAAATCGCACGTCCGAGGAAATCTTGCAGCGCCCTCTTGGATCGGTATAGTCGTTGGGCCCGGCATGCCCGGCGTCAAAGGTCTGGCTGGGAAGATCGATGTGAAAGGGCTCAATATAGTTGACATGCTGTCCTGTGA
>CACYNZ010000263.1 GCA_902775835.1 uncultured Eubacteriales bacterium
AGCGCGGCTCAAAAGCGTGTGGATGCGGGTATGGAGTTCGGTTTCGTGCAGTCCCAGCCCAGAGCCTGCGGTCTCAAGGTTGACGTAGAGGCTGGCTGTTTCCTCAAACTGGTTGCTTTGCGCAAGATAGCCCAGTTTCAAGCCTTTTTGCAGGGTCAGGTTGCCGGTATCCGGGCTTTCCAGACCGCAGAGGATTTTCAGCAGCGTGGATTCAGCCTTCAGATGTATGGAAAACATGTTCAGCTGACAACAAGAGCCATGTATGCAGAAGATATCGTTCATCTGCTTCAGCCCGTCCAGCGGCAGACGCTGTCTCAGGCAGTAATGGAAACGCTTGCGGTGGTTGCCTATCGCCAGCCTGTGACCAAGGCTGAAGTGGAAGCAATCCGCGGAGTAAAATGCGATTATTCCATACAGTCACTTGTGAACAAGGAACTGATCTGTGAGGTTGGGCGAAAAGAAGCCCTGGGGCGACCGATACTGTATGGAACCACGGATAAATTCCTGCAGCATTTCGGCCTGCAGAGTCTTTCGGACCTGCCTCCCATGTCTGAGGAATCCCAGACTGCAGAAGAACAGCTGATTACATGAGCGCTGAGGACACCAGGGAAAGATTTAATGGAATTCTCATGTTTCTTCACCTTCTTTTTAGCATAACAGAACGCAATCTGTGATAAGATGACGGTGGGAATCTTACACGGGAGGTGTGCGAATGGCGAACTATACTATCGAAGACATTGAGTGCATTCGCAGGAAAAGCGGAATCAGTTACCAGGAGGCAGTGGCTCTTCTGGAATATCATAATGGAAATGTGGCGCGGGCTCTGATTGATCTGGAGCGCAATGGAAAGCTTCTCGATGAGGAACAGGCTACCAAAACAAAGAAATCAGAGAAAAAAGAAAGCAATGGCCTGCTCTTTCTGTATGCGGCACGCGTTAAGGTTTCCTACAAGAATTCAGTGGTCCTGAATCTTTCTGTCGCCGCCTGCGCAGCGTGTCTGGTGTTCTGCCCGTACATGGTTCTGGCAGGCCTGGTGGTTACACTGATTCTGGGATATAAAGTCACTTTTGTGCGGAATGATCCGGCGTTTTCCGGAAAAGAAACCGACAGCAGCTTTGAGGATGCAGCCCGGCAGCTGAAAGATCGGGTGCAGGAGATGGCGCGGGAATTCAAAGGCACAGAAGAAAAAAGCTATTATTCCGGAGAAAAAAACAGGACAGCACAGCCCAGGAAGGATGGAAGTGTACCGACCATCCAGGTTCCGCTGAAAGTAAAAAGCAAGGATGGCTCTGTCAGGTTTGACCAGGATGATGATGGGTATAATCGAGCAACGCTTGAATGAGAGGAACAAATATGAGCACCATTCTGATTGTAGAGGATGAAAAAAAGATTGCCCGATTTCTTGAACTGGAATTAACTCATGAAGGGTATTCTGTTCTTGTAGCCGGTGATGGAAGAACCGGTCTTCAGACCGCTCTGGATAAAAATCCTGATCTCATGATTCTTGATCTTATGCTGCCGGAAATGAGCGGAATTGAAGTATGCAGAAGGCTGCGCCGCGAGAGCGATGTGCCCATTATTATGCTTACGGCGAAAGATGATGTCTCAGATAAGGTCATGGGACTGGATATCGGGGCAGACGATTATATGACCAAGCCGTTTGCCATTGAAGAGCTGCTGGCTCGTATCCGTGTTGGGCTGAAAAAGCATCGGACAAATGGCGGAGGACAGCAGGAAGGAGTATTGAAAGCCGGCAGGCTGACACTGAATCCTGTCAGTTATTCCGTACAGTTCGGAGACGTGCCGATTGCCCTGACCAAGAAAGAGTTTGATCTCCTGCATTATCTTATGAAACATGCAGGGGAGGCAGTGACCCGGGAAAAGCTTCTTCAGGATGTATGGGAGTATGACTATACAGGAGATACGAATGTGGTGGATGTCTATGTGAGATATCTGCGGCATAAGATTGATGAAGTTTTTCATATCCATACAATTCAGACCATCCGTTCGGTGGGATATATGTTTAAATACGAGGAATAGAAAGCATCTGCTGTCTGAGCAGATGACAGTGGATAACAGTGAAGGGAAGCGATGCTGATGCAGGAGGAACAGGGAGGAATTCGTACATCACTGACGTTCAGCATTGCCGTGCATTACTGCATACAGATTATTAAAACAGCCATTCCGGCTGTTCTTTTGGTGAGTCTTCTCCTGTCTGTCTATAAAATCTCCCTGCTGCGTGCAACAGAAAACCGGCTTTCTGCAGCTATTGTCCCCGATGAGGGTGTGTATTCTCAGGAAATCATACGCAATGAAATGATCAGTGCGAGAGTGTCGGAAATCGACATGCCTGAGGGAACCTGGAATCAGGGACTGTTTTTTCTGCAAAACTGGTTTCATGGATTTCCTGGCTATGCCTGTCGGACGATACCGATCAGGGATCATCCGGAGAAATGCGTAGAACTAGTGATCAACTTACGCGGCTGGTGGAGAATGCTCCTGTATGCGGCTGCCGGTTTTGTTCTTTCTGATCTGATCAGGATGGTGTATCTGCTGCGGCACAATGACCGGCTTTACAAGCCGGTGGTAAAGCCAATCCGGGAGATGACGGCTATGGCAGCGGAAGTCTCGGCCAATAATCTTTCCAATCGGATTGAGGTAGGAGAAATCAAGAATGAACTCCGTGAGCTTGCTCTTGTGATTAATGGCATGCTGGACCGGATAGAGATCAGCTATAATTCCCAGAAGCAGTTTGTTTCGGACGCATCGCATGAACTTCGGACTCCGATTGCAGTGATTCAGGGGTATGCCGATATGCTGAACCGGTGGGGGAAAGATGACCCTCAGGTGCTCAATGAAGGACTGACTGCTATTTCTCAGGAGACACGGAGCATGAAAGACCTTGTGCAGGATCTGCTCTTCCTGGCACGTCATGACAAAAAGACACTGATGATGGAGATGTCCCAGTTCAATATGCAGGAGCTACTGGAAGAAATCCTGCGGGAAGAATCCATGGTTCATGCTGAGCATGTGTTTGAAATCAGGGAAAGTGATGAATGCACCATTGAGGCAGACCGGAATATGATCAAGCAGGTTATCCGTATCCTGACAGACAATGCGGTCCGGTATTCAGACAAAGGCGGACAGATCATTCTCCAGTGCAAAAAGACCGAGGAATTCTGTGAGATTAGTGTGGAAGACCATGGCAGCGGAATCAGTGCTGATGATATGCCGCGTATCTTTGAACGTTTCTATCGTTCCGACAATGCGAGGAAGGTTGAAAGCAGCGGGCATGGACTGGGACTTTCGATTGCAAGAATTATCGTGATCGCTCATGGAGGGAAAATCCATGTGCGTTCCAAAGTAGGAGAAGGCTCCACTTTCTATATTCTTCTGCCATACAGTCAGCCGGTGTCCGGACAGGCTCCGGTGGAGATTGAAGAAGAAATTGATCATCCCGGCCGTAGGATTCTTAAGCGTCCGGCCAGGGATGGGAAAAAGACGGCATAGAAAAAACCAGCGTTCTTTCGACGCTGGTTTTTTCTATGCTCCGTATGGAGCAATTTACCTGCAACAGAATCAGAACTTTGCAGCAGCGGCGGCTTTTTCTGCTGCCAGCAGAGCCTGATAACGTGTAAGATATGCCTTGAAACCTTCCACATCTTCCTTCTGAGGTTCCAGTTCGGAAGAAGACATATTGGCGAAAATGCACGTATTCAGCCAATCGGGAAGATCCTTATCCTGAGACTGATTCATATAGAGAGCGAGGAGCGCCATGCCCCATGCACCGCCTTCTGAGGCGGTATCCATGACGGTAACAGGTGCATTGAGAGCACTGGCGAGAATGGACTGTCCGACAACCGGCGTCTTGAACAGACCGCCGTGTCCCATGATTTTGTCAACAGTGACCTGCTCATCTTCTGTCAGAATCTGCATACCCAGGGAAAGCGTAGCGAGTGACGAATACAGATGCGTGCGCATGAAATCAGGCAGGGTGAGCGGTGCATCGGGAAGACGCGTGAACAGCGGAACTCCGGCATCGGTTTCAGTGACCGGTTCACCGGAATAGTAGTTGAAAGCGGTCAGGCCGTTGCAGTCGCGTTTTCCTTCCATAGCGGAATTGAAGAGAATCTGATAGAGGGTATTCGTGTCCAGATCTGCACCGATCCGTTTTGCAAAATCCATGAAAAGCTGAGCCCAGGCATTCAGGTCGGAAGTACAGGTATTGCAGTGCACCATGGCCACCGGCAGACCTGTGGGCGTGGTTACCATGTCAATTTCCGTATGAAGTTTCTGGAGCTTCTTTTCCAGCACGATCATGGCGAACACAGAAGTGCCGGCAGAAACATTACCGGTACGGGCAAGGACTGAATTGGTGGCGACCATGCCGGTGCCTGCGTCACCTTCCGGAGGACACAGCGGGATGCCGCTCTTGAGATCACCGGAGGGATCAAGGACAAGGGCGCCTTTTTCAGTGAGAACACCGGCTTTGCTTCCTGCGCACAGCACACCGGGAAGAATATCCTCGATCTTCCAGGAAATACCGCGGGAAGACAGGAGCTGGTCATAGGATTCAATCATGGCCTTGTCATAGGAGCCTGTTGTGGAATCAATGGGGAACATGCCGGCGGCATCACCGATACCGAGCACTTTTTCTCCGGTCAGAAGATAATGAGCGTATCCAGCAAGGGTGGTAAGGAAATGAATGGCGGGCACATGCGGCTCATTGTTGAGAATTGCCTGGTGCAGGTGAGCGATGGACCAGCGCTGAGGAATATTGAATTGGAAACGCTCGGTCAGCTCTGCAGCTGCCTGGCCGGTAATGGTATTGCGCCAGGTGCGGAAGGGAACGAGCAGATTCATATCTTCATCAAAGGGAAGATAGCCGTGCATCATGGCACTGACACCCATGGAGCCGGCCCCGGTAAGAACGATTCCATACTGATCCTGTACATTTTTCTTCAGATCCTGATAGCAGGCCTGAAAACCGGAATGGATCTGATCAAGAGAATAGGTCCAGACCCCGTCGGAGAGATTATCTGACCATGTATGGCTGCCGGATGCAAGAACCTTTCCTTCCGTATCGGTCAGAACTGCTTTAATGCGCGTGGAACCGAATTCGATGCCGAGTGCTGTTTTGTTTTGCTGAATCATGTCTCTGGGGGTCATAAAATCAGTCCTTTCTTTGGATTATTTCAGGTAATGGTTCACGGTTTTGGGAACATTGGAGCGACGGCGACGGCGTCGGGATAAGAGAAAATTCAGAAAATGCACGATTGCAAACACAACACCGCCGACAATGATGAGCAGGGCAGCAGTGGTTGCATTAAAGGGAGGGAGCGGATTTCCTTCTTCGAGGGTTTCCTGCCA
>CACYNZ010000264.1 GCA_902775835.1 uncultured Eubacteriales bacterium
CTTTATACGCGTTTTCCCGCCGTCTGGCACCGGAAACACCGGGACTGTCATTCCTCAAGCGCCTGCTGGTACAGAATTTCCAGCTTTTCCAGGGTCAGGGACGCCTGCGCATTGTAGGTCACCTCGCCGCGGCGGTTCAGGATGATCGTCTGCGGCATGGCATCCGCCGCATTGAGCAGGGGCAGCAGACCCTTTTCCCGGCTGTCCAGCGCAAAGTCCAGATGTGTCCAGTCCCTGTCCGCCAAGAAAGCCCCGGCCTTCTTCGCACCGGCCCTGTTGTGGATGGCCAGAATTTCCACGTCCGGGTGGTTCACCTTCAGCTGCTCATAGTAAGGCAGCTCCTCAATGCACGGAGCACAGGTGGTGGCCCAGAAATTGATAATCACCACCCGGCCGCGGAAATCGGCCAGATGGAACATTTCCCCGCTCAGAAGCTCTGTGCTGAAGTCCGGCAGCTGACTGCCCACATCCGTTCCCACCGGCTTCGTACTGGAGAAATCTTTTTCAGCCGTTGCCGGTACCTTTTCGCTTTCGGAAAGCGTTTCCGCCGCCTGCGGCGCTTCCGTCACGGCGGCCTCTGTCAGCTCAGCCGTTTCCGCCGGCCGCATGGCAGGCCCGATCAGGTTGAACCACGCAAGCGCGGCTGCCAGCACAAGCAGTGCAATGCCCCAGGCAATGCGTCCCGTCTTCTTCCGCCTGTGGACCACATCTTCCGGCTCCGCGTTTTTCCCGGTTTCCGGGCCTTTCAGGGTAAGGCTTCCGCACTTCAGGGAGATAGCGCCCGCAGCGCACACTTCCATGCATTTCCCGCAGGAAATGCATTCATGATCGCCCACATGTCTTACATCCATCTGACACTTTTTCACGCACATGCCGCAGCCCGTGCATCTGTCCGCGTTCACCCGGACGCCCGTAAGGGCAAAGCGGTTGAACAGGCCATAGATCGCACCCAGCGGGCAGAGAAACCTGCAGAAGGAGCGGTAGCAGAATACGCAGGCCAGGCCGATGACCAGCATGATGACCCATTTGCGGGTAAAGATCAGGCCCAGCTGATAGAACGAAGTGCTGTTGGCCGGATGCTGCAGGATGCCCACCGCGCCTTCCAGAGTGCCTGCGGGGCAGATATACTTGCAGAAAGCCGGAAGGATCACGCTCTGGGTGATGCCCATCCAGAGCGGTACAGCGATGACAGTCACAGCAAGGACCACATATTTGAGCCAGGACAGCGCGCGGGTATAGCGGCTCCTGCGGATCTTCGGCGTGGGGATTCTGTTGAGCAGCTCCTGAATCAGACCCAGCGGGCAGATCCAGCCGCAGATGGTGCGCCCGAGCATCACCCCGAACAGGGCCAGGATGCCCAGCACATACCAGGGCGCTGTATGCCCGGAGGCATTCAGCGCATTCTGAAGCGCACCCAGCGGACAGCTGGCGACGGCGCCTGGACAGGAATAGCAGTTCAGGCCCGGCACACAGGCCGCCTTCAGATTCCCGGTATAGATGTGTCCGTCCACAAAGCCCCTGAGATTCGCGTTATACAGAAGGGCCGCGTACAGCTGCACCAGACGCCGGGTCCCCAGGCGCACAGTTTTTTCTTTCTTATCCAATTCCAACACACTCCGTACAGATGGCGGAACCCTTGGCAAGCACGTCATCCATTCCGCCATTGACAATTCCGGCTGCAATCATGGCCAGCGCGATCACGATCAGCGCCGTGCGAAGCACAACCGTCTTCCGGCCATCTGCTCCGCTGCGGAGACGCTCCGGAGCCGGCACCAGGTTTTTCCCCTCTGCAGGTCTGTCCATGCGCTCATCCCGGATGCCCAGAATGATTCCGCCGATACTCAGGCCCAGACCCGCAAAAAGCAGCGGCATGATTTTCTGCAGCAGATCTGCAACGCGCTCGCGGGTATACATGTAATAGAACAGATCACCTTCCGCCTGTCTTGCTGCACCGTCCAGATACAGCCCGATTGCGCCGGAAGCAAGAAGAACTGCTGCGAGTATGCACAGCAGCGACTGAATCATCAGGTATATTTTCTTTCGTGACAACAGAAAGCCTCCTCTTTCTCAGAAGCACAGATTGCGAGAGACCGTGCCTGCATTGTAAGGCAGCCCGTAAGGAAAATCAAGGCAAGCGGCATGGACCGCGCCTGCCCCTCAGTGTCTTAGGCCAATGACAGCCGGCATATGAATTGACAATTCCTGTCCCGTTCTGCATAATAATCCAAATCTTTTACAAGAAAGGACAGACTGCCGTGAATTCCGCCATTGACCGTCTCCCTGCCCTGCCGCTCATCGCCAATGATCCCTATTTTTCCGTCTGGATGCCCGCCGACACCCTGAACAGTGCCGAATCCATTCACTGGTCCGGAGCCCCGAAGCATCTCGATGGATCCGTGTCAGTCGACGGCCGGGAATTCAGCTTTCTGGGCAAGAGTTCCAGACCGGGCATGCAGACCACTGCGCTGCGTGTCACGCCCACCCGCACCATCAGTGTCATGGAAGCCGGCGGTGTGGAGCTGACCGTCACCTTCTGCTCCCCCGCGCTGCCGGATGATCCGGACATTCTGTCCACGCCTGTCACGTTCGTGGATTTTTCCCTTCGTTCTCTGGACGGAAAAGTGCATCAGGTGAACCTGCACTTCTCCGCTTCCGCTGATCTGTGCTTCGACGGGCAGGTCATGCCTCAGATGCTGGGTGATGCCTTCACCGACGAAAATCTGCACATGGCCTTTATCGGGCAGGCGCAGCAGCATGTGCTCGGGCACTCCGGCGACCATATCACCATGGACTGGGGATACCTGTACCTGGCCTCCCCAGACATGGCCGGTCAGGATCCCGCCCGCGGCGTGTACTCTGACCGGAGCTTTTCCATATCATCCGAGCCCCAAAGCACGTTCCTGATGCTCGGCTATGACGATATCGCGTCCATCAACTACTTCGGCACCTTCTGCCGTGCCTGGGGCCTGCGCGGCGGAAAAACGCTTCCCCAGGCCCTGAAGGAGTTTGCCCGCCAGCACGACTCGATCCTCAGCAGGTGCGCAGCGCTAGACGAACAGATTCTCGGGCGCGCCAGGGATATCGGCGGAGACGACTATGCCCGGATTGCGGCAGCCGCCTGGCGCCACACGTTTGCCGCGCACAAGCTCATTGCCACGCCCGACGGCGAGATGGCGCTGCTGTCCAAGGAAAACGATTCAAACGGCTGCATCGGCACCGTGGACGTGAGCTATCCGTCAGTACCACTGTTTCTGAAATTCTGTCCGGAACTGGTCAATGCCCTGTGCAAGCCGGTACTGGAGTTTGCATCCATGCCGGTATGGCAGGAAGACTTTGCCCCGCATGATGTCGGGCGCTATCCCTGGGCAACCGGTCAGGTCTATGCCGCGCGCAGGCGTCTGCCCAACGGCCAGGTATCCCTGCCCTACTATCTGTATCCTGCGGGAAGCGATGTCTATGACCCACGGTATCAGATGCCGGTGGAGGAATGCGGCAACATGCTGATCATGCTGGAAGCCGCCGCATCCTTCGGAGCGGACGACACCCTGATCCGCCGCTTCAGACCGCTCCTGGACCGCTGGGTAACCTATCTGGACACCTATGGGGAGGATCCCGGGGAACAGCTGTGCACGGACGACTTTGCCGGACACCTGGCCCGGAACATCAATCTGTCCGCCAAGGCCGTGGCAGGCATTGCCTGTTACGCGCGGATTCTTGCAAGACTCGGCGACGATCAGGCAAGCGCGCGCTGGGCCCGGCGTGCCCGGGATATGGCACAGAGCTGGCTTAAGCGCGCACAGGGCGCTGACGGCACCGCGCTCACCTTTGACGGGCAGGGCTGGAGCATGAAGTATAATCTGGTCTGGGACCGTGTTCTCGGCCTGAATCTCCTGCCGGAAGACTTCTACGACCGGGAAACCCGCAGCTATCTCACACATATGAACGAGTATGGACTCCCGCTGGATTCCCGTGCTGACTATACCAAGTCCGACTGGCTGGTCTGGTCCGCCTCCATGGCATCTTCCCCTGAAGTGTTCCGCAGTCTCATCGCTCCCCTTGCGCACTATCTGCGCTCCACATCCACCCGGCTGCCCTTCTCCGACTGGTACGACACGAAAACCGGGCGCTTTGTCGCCTTCATCGGGCGCAGCGTGCAGGGCGGCGTATACATGCCCTTTCTCACATCCCCGGCACCCCGCAGCTGATTCTGCCGAAAGAATTCCACGAAAAACCGGGACAGGCCTGAAGCCTGCCCCGATTTTTTGTGGACATTTTTCATTGTTTCGTTTCCGGAGTCTGCTGTTTCCCGGCGGCATGCTCGGAATTGACCATGACAATCCCCAGGCTCACCAGCAGCAGGGCAGCCAGGCCGTTCCAGGAAAACGCCTCCGTGCCCTCACCCAGAAGCAGCGCGGAAAGCAGTACGCCCATGACCGGGTTCATGAAGCCCAGAATCGATACCCGGCTCACCGGATTATACTTGAGCAGCAGTCCCCAGAGCGTATAGGCACCGGCACTGATCAGTCCGAGATACAGAAGATTCCAGACACAGGCGGGCGAAGCAAAGTTCAGCTTCCCGCCCATGCACATGCCCATCAGGAAAAGCGCGGCCCCGCCCGCGGCAAACTGATATCCGCTGAGCGTCACCGGGTTCTCCCTGCGCGAAAAATTCTTGATCAGGCAGCTGGAAAAAGCATAGAAGCATGACGCCGCCAGCATGGCGCCTTCCCCGGCCAGCGTCATGGAACTATCGGAGACAAGCGCACTCTGTCCGCCCAGAAGGATGATGATTCCCACCATGCCCACCACGCAGCCCGCCAGCTTCCGGCGGGTCAGCTTCTCAGAACGGAACAGACCGACAGCAAAGAGAATGGCCAGAAAATTGCCGGAAGAATTGATCACTGTGCCCCGCACGCCCGACGTATGCGCCAGAGCCGTGAAAAAGAAGTAGTACTGGCCCACGGTCTGCACCAGGGCCAGAATGCCCACCATGCCCCATGAATCCCTGCCGGGAAACAGCAGGCGCCTGGAAAGCAGGGAGCCGGATGCAATGGTCATCATGCCGGCCAGAAGAAACCGTGCACCGGCCAGCATGATTCTCGAAGATGTGTCATCCGGCGGTATCCCAAAAAGCTGATAGGCAATCTTGATGGTGGTGGAAGCACTGCCCCAGAGCACACAGCACACAAGCGCCCCGAGAAACACCACCAGAGGCCGTGTCCATATCCGCTCCGGTCCGTCGGCCGTTTTCTGCCCTGCGTCCGTCATGTATTCCTTCCGCTCCCTTCCCCTGTGCACG
>CACYNZ010000265.1 GCA_902775835.1 uncultured Eubacteriales bacterium
TGTGGAAACAGCGACTCTGAAGAAAAAGATGGATTTTTCAAAGGTCGAGTTCCGGACATTTGACGAAGGGCTTTGCGTACAATGCATGCATCTGGGAGCCTATGATGATGAACCCGCAACAGTTCAGATGATGCATCATTTCATGGATGAACAGGGATACACGCTTGACATCAACGATCGGCGTATGCATCATGAGATTTATCTGAGCGATGCGAGGAAAACCGCGCCGGAAAAACTGAAGACGGTGATACGGCATCCGATCAGGCGTAAATAACTCTTCGATTCTTCAGAAAGGGAAAAAAGAAAGCAGCAGGAAAGCGCTGCCGTCTGCGGCCATGAAGTGAATACCCTCTGATCAGCGAACACCCATGGAAATGGCGTGAATACGCTGCATCTGATTTCTGCAGACTTTACCAACTGAGCAGAGTATACTGCAGTGAAGATTCAACTGTGAACCATTCGGATGATCCGAACTGTTCACAGTTTTTCTTTCAGGAATTCCTGAAAGGCCGTATATTCCCGGAGACAGGAACTGCGCTGCTCTTCACTGCCATGTAGTTCCTGACCGCTCAATTTGCTTCCGTTATCCGGAGAATGACACCTGAGCGGGGACCTGTACCGGGTTGAAAGGCATAAAAAAAGGCCGGGCGGATCACATTCCTCTCGGTCATTTTCTGGTCAGGCTCCTTGTGACATGCGGGTCTGTCAGATCAGTTCCATCGCGGCGAGCTGGGCTTCTTTGATGTCCGCATCCGCGCAATCCAGCCGTACGGCAGCCTTCAGAGCGTTCTCAGCGGCACGCATCCGGATATCCGCAATACCCTCCATCCTCCGCTTTTCCTTGCTCACCCATTTCTCCCACTCTTCACGGCGACGATTTTCGCGGATTTCCGCATTCTGTTGAGGGATCGGCGGGGGATAGTAGAGGAGGCCGGCGCTTGCAAGGTTCATTTCCTTTTTCATATTCTTCATACCTGTTTCCTCCCCATAATGTCAAACGAAAATCGTTCTCTTTCTGTATGGGTGCCTCATGGATCATTTCCTGTGTAAATGGCGATACCGCTTCCGGAATCGTATGGATGCCGCGGCAATGCGATCACATGGGCAAATCCGCTCTTGCGGCTGTACTCCTAACTGTGCTATGATTTTTATATCAGGAATGACGGTGTTCCCTTCAGTCCGGTGGAGTGTAACGGACAGGCGGAAAGCGGAACCCGTTTCCGGAATACCGGAATCAGAAAAGTGCACACTGCGGCCGGGAATGCGGCATATCAGAGCATGACGGGCCTGCATGTGCTGATAATCAGGATCTGACAGGAAGGAAAGGAGGGCGTCCATGCAGGACAGCTTGCGGAATCCGAAGCAGACCAGGGGGAAAAGCAGGAAACGCAGGTCCCTGTCCAGGAAGGTGCGCCGTGCCGTCGCCATCAGCTGCGTGCTGCTCGGAATGCTGATCCAGGTCATCGGCATTACGCTGTACGGTCTGATCCTGGTGAGGGAATATGAGCACCTGGCGAGCAATGCTGCCAAGCAGGTATCGATCGCTGTCCGTCACGGCTCTGAATTTGATACCCTGACAGATGACATTCTCTCCGTCTATTCCGCTTACACACAGGCGGAAAGGGAAGACATGGATCCGGAGAATTATCGGTCACTGTACGCGGAGATAGAGAAAAACCGCCCCTATTATTATCTGGAGGGAATGCTGGCGTCCTACTGCAAATCCACGGATGTCCATGATGTCAGTCTTGCCATACCGGATCCGGAAACCGGCGATCTCATCGTCATTGTGGACGCGGGCGGGAATGCTCCGCAGAAGCCCGGCGACCGGAAGGATGTTTCGGCAAGATTCCTCAGGGCTTTTCATAACTGGAACAAGGAGGATGAACTGCTTCAGTACAGGCTGATCCATAAAACGGGCCTGGTCTGTACGGTGGTGATTCCCGTGGCGAATGAGGAGGGCAGGATGGTCGCATACATGTTTGTGGATGTGGCCATGCAGGCGCTGCTCGCCGATATGAACAAATTCGCGGCACCGATTACGCTTGCCATTCTGCTGGTCACGACACTGATCACCTGGATCCTTGTGCGGATGATGCGAAAAGCGGTGGTGGAGCCCGTCAACGCCATCGCCGGTGCGGCCCAGACCTACGTATCCGACAAACGGAGCGGTTTGGAGGAGAACAACCATTTCAGCGGACTGAATATCCAGACCGGCGACGAAGTGGAGAATCTCAGTCAGACCATGGCGGACATGGAGCGGGAGATTCTGGATATCGAAAAGGCGCTTACCTCCGCGACGGCTGAAAGCGAGCGGATCAGCACCGAGCTGGACATGGCCCGCCGGATTCAGGCAGAATCCCTGCCGAACGTGTTCCCGCCGTTCCCGGAAAGAACGGAGTTTGATATCTATGCCAGCATGCATCCGGCCAAGGAAGTGGGAGGAGACTTCTATGACTTTTTCCTGCTGGATGCGGATCATCTGGGCCTGGTCATCGCGGACGTTTCCGGCAAGGGCGTTCCGGCGGCCCTGTTCATGATGGTCTCCAAGATGCTGGTCCAGAACTATGCGCTCGTCGGCGGAAGCCCCCGGGAAGTGCTGGAGATGGTGAATAACCAGATCAGCAAAAACAACCGTGAGCGGATGTTCGTAACCATCTGGCTCGGCATCCTGGACCTTAAGACCGGACGGCTGACTGCCACCAACGCCGGACACGAATACCCGGCGCTGAAGCATCCCGGCAGAGATTTTGAGATCCTCCGGGACCGTCACGGCATGTTCGTCGGAGTCAAAAGCGGTATTCATTACAGGGATTATGAGCTTCAGATGGAAAGGGGCTCCAAGCTCTTTGTCTATACAGACGGCGTGCCGGAGGCCACGGACCTGAACGGCCAGATGTTCGGCATGGACCGGCTTCACCATGCCCTGATGGAGGCACAGGATGAAGCGCCGCAGCGCATTCTTGAGCATGTGCGCCGGTCCATTGACGCGTTTGTGGGCGAAGCGCCGCTGTTCGATGATATCACCATGCTCTGCCTGGAATTCAGGGGCCCGGATAAGCCTGTAAGGGAATGCGAGCTGCCCGCTGCTCTGGAGAGTATCCCGAAGGCGATCGCGTTTGCCGAGCAGGAACTGCAGGCACTGGAATGCCCTGTGAAAACGCAGAGCCTGCTGTCGGTCGTGTTCGATGAGATCCTGAGCAATATCGTTCATTATGCCTATGGCATGGGGATCGGATCTGTGACGGTGCGGATCGAGGCGATGCAGGACGAGGGCGGCGTCATGATCACGTTCATTGATACAGGCGTGGCCTTCAACCCGCTGGAGGCACCGGAACCGGATATCAGCCTCAGCGCGGACATGCGGAAGGACGGCGGACTGGGCATCTTCCTGGCGAGGAAGCTGGTGGATGAGATGACCTACGAGCGTGTGGACGGACGCAACATTCTCCGGATGAAGAAGCGCTTCTGATCCGGCGCAGGATTAGGCATCGGCTGCCATTTCCTCCGTCCGGTGACATTGGAGCATAAAAAAAACGGCAGGCGTTATTGATCAACGTCTGCCGGTTGCACTGCCCTGCCCAGGGCGAAGTGCTCACCGCACCCCTGGATCCGGAGGCCCAGCGCTTCACGGTCCGCTTTCAGGATGACGGGAGCATGGCACTGGTCAATGCCGACGGCCTCTACCTGACCAGCGGGGCCAGGGGCGGAATGAGCCTTGAAAAGGAGCTGGCGGAGGACGGGCTGAGCCAGTGGACGCTCCGGAAGGCCTACGGCGGGTGGAACATCATATGTGCCGGGAGCGATGTGTCCGGCTATACACCACTGGGCCTGGAATTCTATCATGATCACATCACCACCTATGCCGTCTCAGCCAGCGGCGTATATATCTTCAACTTCTATGAGATCGAACATGAGTGAGGACACTGAGGGGGATGCTTCCACAGGACGGAAAGCCGGCAGCTGTGTTCCGGCTTTCTTCCAGGCTGAGGCGCTGCCGGTTTTCAGGAACGTTCCTGCCAGGACATCCCCGGGTTACCTTCAGACAAGAAAAGAAAAAGGAGATTCAGTACACATGAGAGATTCCCTTGAAACACTGTGCCGTCAGTTTATCGAAAGCCGGGATGAGATCCGGGATGCGTTCAAATGGGACAGCAGCTATCTGCCGCCGGTCTGCGCCAATCTGTTCTGCGCAGCGGGTGCCGTTCCGGATAAGGACAGGCTGCGTGCCTGCCGTGACCTGATCAATCAGAAAACCGGGATCTTTTCATCCTTCCGGGGACATATCCGTGTTCCGCTGGCCTGCCTGCTTTCCATGGAAGAGCATCCGGAGGAAAAATTCGACCAGGCGAAAAAGGTCTATCAGATGCTGCGGGAACAGTTTTCCGGGTCTGACTATCTGGCGCTGGCTGCCTTTCTGCTCTCCGGGCAGGACTGTACGGAGGAACGGGTGGACCGCGGCAGGAGGATCTACCGCCTCATGAAAGACGAGCACCCTTTCCTGACGTCTTCCGAAGACAGCATTTTTGCGCTGATGATGGCCTGGTCAGACCAGTCGGACGATGCGCTGATCTCAGACATGGAAGCATGCTACAGCGTGCTGAAGGAACGCTTTCACGACAGCAACTGCGTGCAGACCATGACGCACATTCTGGCCATGGAAAAGGAGCGCGCGGATATAAAATGTGAAAAGGTCTTCACGCTTTATGACATGATCGGGCAGAGCGGCGGGAAATACGGAAAGCACCATGAACTGGCGACACTGGCCGCCCTGGCCATGCTGGACGCGGATCCCGGTGCGCTGGTGAAGGATATGATGGAAGTCGACGCGTTCCTGGAGCAGCAGAAAGGGTATGGCATCTTCGGGATTGACAGGAAAACCCGTCTGATGCACGCGGCAATGATCGTATCGGATGAATATGTGCCGCGCGGCGCAGTGGATACGGCGGCTCTGTCAGGAACGATTGCGCTGATCATAGCGCAGCAGATGGCCATGTGTGCGGTCATAGCGTCTACTACAGTTGCGACTGCAGCGTCGTCCTCCCATTCATAAGGGGAAAACGCAGCAATACAGTTGGATCCGGGGGAAACGATCTTTTTTTCAAAGAATCCTGAAGCTTACGGAGCGGCAAATCGGAATTTATAGAGGTGTGTAAGATGTTGGAATTACTGAAAGCGAGATTTTCCGAACACCGGGAACGTCATCCGAATTTGGAGTGGTCTGAAGTTGAGCACAGGCTGCGCGAGGATCCCGCCTCAATCGCGATTTTACAAAAGATGGAGGA
>CACYNZ010000266.1 GCA_902775835.1 uncultured Eubacteriales bacterium
TCCCGGATCTGATCCCGGTATTCCTGAAGCGTGGCCATTTCGCGCGTGGAAAAGCCCGAAGAATAGACATCGCATATGGCGGTGTTGATCGTGACGGACTGGCCTTCCTCACAGCGGTATTCCACGCTGGTGATGCCGTCGGCGTCATATACGGTTTCATCGCGGACAATGAGGGCGTCGCCGGGATGATTCACGGTCAGCTTGTAGAGCTGGGCTGTGGCAAACGGCTCGCTTTTCGGGCCGTACACAAAGAACAGGTAGATGCCGGTGCCGAGGAGAATCGCGGCGAGCACAAGAATATGAATCAGTCCGAACCTGCGGGCCGGTTTCTGCGCGGGGCCTGCAGCGGGGGGCACGGGTGCCTGCTGGGATGCATAGCCGGCGGCGTACTCACCGGTGCCCGGGACAGGCTGTTGTGCATACTGCGATGCGTAGCCGGTGCCGCTGTTTTCGGGAGCCGGGGGATAGGCATACGTGCCGGGATAGGGTGCCTGAGCGGGCGGATACTGGGCGGCCCCGGTCTGACCATAGCCTGTATAGGGCTGCTGCTGTGTACTGCCGCCCAGGGGAACAAAACCGGAAGACCAGGCTCCGGATGCGTTTGTTCCATTGCCGGGAACAGCATTGCCGCCGGTTGCGGACGTACCGCCGGGATTGAACGGAGCCTGTCCCGGATTGGGTTGATATGTCATACGCACTCCTTCAGAACAAGTACGATCAAGCACAAAAAGAAGCCGGGAAGCAAAGCTTCCCAAGCTTATGATAGCACATCCACAAGGATCTTCGCAAGAAGCAGTCCGAGCACGATAAGCAGCATGATCCGAATGAATCCGCTTCCTTTCCGGATGGCCAGCGTGGAACCGAGAAGGCTTCCAAGCGTGGACATGCAGGCTGCCGGAAGACCGAGGAGGAACAGAACCTGGCCCAGCCGGAGATAGGATACAAGAGCCGCAATATTGCTGGACAGATTCACGATTTTAGCGGTTCCGCTGGCATCGACCGGACTCAGTCCGAGCAGAGAGGTAAACAGGATAATGAGGAACGTGCCTGTTCCCGGACCGATCAGACCGTCATAGAATCCGATGACAGCGCCGATAAGCAGGGATACCGGTACGGTCATCCCTGAAGAAACCCGTAAGCGGGTCTGTGTCTTGCCGTGCCATGAAAGCACGCCCAGCGCCGCCAGAGGCAGAATGCACAGCAGTACGATGCGGAGCGTGCGGTCATCAAAGCGCTGCTGCAGGCTTGCCCCCAGGAATGAGGCGGGGAGCGCGGCAGCGGCGGAGACAAGCCCGACACGCCAGGACAGGTGATGCCCCTGACCGAAGCGCGCCACCGCGGTGGCCGTTCCGATGGAGGCGCTGAGCTTGTTGGTACCGGCCGCCATGTGCGCCGGCAGGCCCGCGGCAAGATAGGCGGGCAGGGAGATCAGTCCGCCGCCGCCGGCTGCGGAGTCAATGAATCCGGCCAGAAACACCAGCGGAAGAACGATCAGATAGGTGGAAAGCGTAAGCTCCATGAATGGTTACCCCACAAATTCCCGATAGATCGCCTGGATGGTGCGCTCAAAGTCGGCATCATCCACGCCCACAATAATGGAAAGCTCGCTGGAGCCCTGGTCAATCATGCGGACGTTGATGCCGGCCCGGCTCATGGAAGAGAACAGACGCGCGGCGGTACCGCAGTTGCTGACCATGCCCCGGCCGACGGTGGCGATAATGGACATGTTGTCATGAATGGTGAGGGAATCCGGCTCAGCCAGCTCCGCGATGCGGCGCACGATTTCCTCACGGTGGGGGGCAAGCGCGTCACCGGCCACGACCACACTGAGACTGTCAATGCCGGAGGGCATATGCTCAAAGGAAATACCGGCTTCTTCGAAGATCTGGAGAATCTTGCGGCCGAAGCCGAGCTCCGTGTTCATCATGGCCTTTTCCACGGCCACAACGCTGAAGCCCTTGCGTCCGGCAATGCCGGTGATGGTGGGAACGCTCGGCTCCACGGGCAGGGAAAGGGAAATGAGCGTGCCGGGGTGGTCCGGGTGATTGGTGTTGCGGATGATGGTGGGAATGCCGACCTTGTGTACCGGGAACATGGCATCTTCATGCAGAACCGTGGCTCCCATATAGGACAGCTCGCGAAGCTCGGCATAGGTGATCTGCGAGATTTCCCGGGGACTTTCCACAATCCGGGGATCCGCCATGAGGAAGCCGGAAACGTCGGTCCAGTTCTCATAGGCATCCGCCTTCACGGCGCGGGAGACAATGGCGCCGGTGATGTCGCTGCCGCCGCGGGAGAAGGTATGAATGGAGCCGTCGGCGCGCACACCGTAGAATCCGGGAACCACGGAGGGAATGCCGTCCGCGAGGAGTGCCATCATGACCACATTGGTCTTTTCCGAATCGAAGGTGCCGTCCTGCTTGAAGAAGACCACCTTGGCCGCATCCATGAAGCGCCAGGAGAGATAGTCTGCCAGCAGACGGCCGTTGAGGTACTCGCCGCGGCTGGCGCACCAGTCGGAATCGCAGCCGTCGGCAATTTTCTGACGGATCTGTTCCAGTTCGCTCTCCAGATCCATGGTCAGCTCCAGATCCCGGTGAATGGAGCGGTAACGCTCGCTCAGCTGATCAAAAGGACCGGAGAAATCCTGGCCAAGGCTGGCCAGACGATGACACTGGTACAGAAGATCCGTGACCTTGCTGTCCCCGTCAAAACGTTTGCCGGGGGCGGAGGGGACCACATAGATGCGGGCGGGATCCGCCTCGAGAATTTCACGGACCCGGCGGAAATGCCCGGCGTCAGCCAGTGAGCTTCCGCCGAATTTTGTTACGATCTTATGCATGAGGAACGCTCCTTTCTTGCGTGTAACTGTCATGATCATTCAGCCGTCCCATCAGCAGGACATCCAGATAGGTACCGTCCCGGAAGACTTCCTGCCGCAGGCAGCCTTCCTGCTCAAAGCCGCAGCTGAGATAGCAGCGGACGGCACCGGTATTGCTGGACAGCACGCTGACCTTGAGGCGGTGCAGGTTCATCTGGTCGAAGCAGAACCGGCAGAGCAGGGACAGGGCATCACGGCCGTAACCTTTCTGACGGAAAGGATGGCCGATCAGGATGTTCAGTTCGGCACAACGGTTTTTCCAGTCCACGGATGCTATGCCGCACCGGCCGACCATTTCTCCGCTCAGGGTTTCCACGGCAAACTGGTATTCACCGCGGGTGAGACGCGACTGGGAGGAAATGAACTGCATTTCATCCTCCATGGTGGCGGGAAACGGAATGCCGCGGTACATGAGGACGCGCGGTTTCCGGATGATTCACAAAAAGAGCGTCACTCTGGACGTCAGCAGGCTCAAAAGCCCGCAGACGCACATACTGGCCCTGGAACATGTCTGCCTCCTTCTATACGTCCGGAAGAGTGTCAATCTCATCCTCGGTGAGCTGCAGAATCACGGGCTTTTCCGGATCTGCAGACGCATGCTGCGCGGTCAGGTCGGTGGGCGTCAGAAGAAGCTGCAGCTCGTCATCTGCGTCATCGTCTACAAGATAGGACGCGTGATCCGTATCGTCCATGGTCTCTTCCTCGCCGAGCTCCACGTCCTCACTTTCTGGCTCGGGATACCCGAGATGTTCCATGAAGTCCTTTTTCCCGGTATCCGGACCGACCCTGGACATGTACAGTCCAAAGAGACGGCTGTCACAGGGACCGCCCTCTTCCATGACCCATCCGCGCCGGATCTGGCTGTCATGAAAGCGGAAGGCATCCATGGCTACCTGCATGCCTGTGAGCCCGTCGAAGCGGGCGAGGGGGACGGACCAGTCCATGAGCACCTGCTGTTCCTTCCAGAGATGTACATAGAGTTTCTGCACCTGCCAGGTTCCGTATTCCTTGGCACTGGGCGGATACTTGGCAGAGGAGGCAGCCATGTCCACCGCCCTGATGGTTGCGTCCGCCGTGACCTGATGGCCCGCGTGCCCGTACTCTCCATGGACGTCATGCGTGACCACCACGCGCGGACGGTATCGGCGGAGCTGACCGACAATGGAGCGTTCCACGGAATCCCGGCCCCAGCGGCGGTACTGTGCATTCATGGTGGATGCCACTGAATCGCCGAAACCGAGCAGCGAGGGATAGCGGGTCACCCCGCAGTGCCAGAGCGCATCGAGAAGCTCCAGACGGCGGTAGGGCGTGGAGGGAACCAGGGTGACGGTCTGGACTTCCAGTCCGCGCTCGCCGGCGTAGGTGGGCAGAAGTCCGGCAAACCAGAGCAGCTCGTCATCCGGATGGCAGGAGATGAGCATGAGGTCGCATGCACCGCCTTCATGCCAGATCTGCACGTCCTCCGGCCGGGTGCCGGCTGAATACAGGCCGAGCTCAGTGAGAAACAGCCGGGCCCGGGAAGTATTGTGAATCCTCAGACGCACGGTTTTTTCAGGCAGCTCATAGCCTTCGGAGAGGAAACGTCCGCCTTCATCCAGCTTGTGCCAGGAAGCTCCGTCAAAGACTTCCACGGTATAACTCACGGCGCGGTCATAGTGGCGCAGCTGCAGGTAGCCCATTTCCAGACCGCCGCAGTCAATCTCCAGGGTTTTGCCGGCCAGCAGCGGGGCGTAGGTGCGGTAGTCTCCGTCAAGGCACTTGCGCACATCACGGAAGCTGTGGCCCTCCTGGGTAAACGAGGCGAGACTGGCAAGACTGGAGGCCTGCTGGGCTGAGCCCGGAGCGGCCAGGAGCATGAGACCCACCAGAAAAATGATCAGACACAGGAATTTACGCATGCTTTTCCTCAGACTTCCGCGGCACGGTTTGACAGGCGCGCCGCCAGCGTGGTATAGCGCCGGGAAATATGGTCATTATGGACCATCTGGGCGATGACATCCTCCCGGCCCACCAGGACCACCAGGTCCCGGGCACGGGTCAGGGCGGTATAGAACAGGTTTCGGGTCAGCAGCATGGAAGGTCCGGGCATGGCGGGTATGACCACCACAGGGAATTCGCTGCCCTGGCTTTTGTGTACGGTCAGGCAGTAGGCGAGGTCCAGATCTTCCAGCGTATCGCTGGTATAGACGGCTTCCCGGTCATCGTCAAAGATGACCTTGAGCAGGTGATCTTCTGCATCCACAAAGGAGACGTAGCCGATATCGCCGTTGAACACGCCGGTACCCTCCTCGGAGACGGAAAGGCGTGTCCATTCCAGATCATAGTTGTTCCGGACCTGCATGACCTTGTCGCCGAGCCGGAACACGGTCTCGCCCCAGTGCA
>CACYNZ010000267.1 GCA_902775835.1 uncultured Eubacteriales bacterium
GGTTTTTCGCAAACATGGCGCCTGTGCGGTTATGCAGCGCCATCTGCGTGCTGGCATGCACATGCAGGGCCGGAAAACAGGCCCGCGCCAGCTCCACGGCACCCAGATCCTGGATGAGCACAGCGTCCGCGCCCAGGCGCCACACAAGGCCCAGCACGTTCCGGACCTCATCCAGTTCCGTATCCTTGATCAGTATGTTCACCGTCACATGCACGCGCACGTGATGCAGGTGTGCAAGGCGGATGGCCTCCCGCAGTTCGTCCTCATCAAAGTTTCCGGCCCCGGAACGGGCGGAAAACGCCCGGTACCCGAGGTACACCGCGTCGGCTCCGGCGCGGATGGCCGCATGCAGGCTTTCCATGGTTCCGCAGGGAGCGAGTATCTCCATCCGTCTTCCTCCGCTTTTTCTCAGGCCTTGGCCTTTTTCTCCGCTTCTTCCAGCGCCTGGCGCAGCCTGGTCAGTTCCTTTTCCAGGTATGTGATCTGATCCCGGCTCTTCACCAGCTCGTCCGCCAGGGAAATCACGGCAAGCGGGCCCGCCTGCTGCACGCTCTGGCGCGTGGCCATGGCGGTCTCACGCAGCGTGCGGTCCGCAATATCCGCCACCCGGTTCACATAGGCCTGGTCATCATTGGTCACCAGCGTATACAGCTTTCCGGCCACATTCACATTGACCTTCCGCTTCTCCCCATGATCTGCCATATCTGCCTCCAAAAAATGGCGCACTCAGGCCGGAGCCTGATACTGCGCCAGGTTGTTACATCTGTTCAAACGGATAGGTCTGGCCGAAGGTTTCCACCCGGATGGACTTCATGACCTGATCCACCAGCGGCCGGTCCCGGCCGTCCCGGCGCACATTCACAATGCTGTCCGCCACGTCCATGCCCTCAAGCACCTTGCCGAAAGCCGCATAGGAACCGTCCAGATGCGGGCTGTCGCTGGTCATGATGAAGAACTGGCTGCCGGCCGAGTTGGGCATCATGGACCTTGCCATGGACAGAACGCCGTAGGTATGCTTGAGCGGATTGGCAAAGCCGTTGGCCTGGAACTCGCCGCGGATGGAATACCCGGGGCCGCCCATGCCCGTTCCCTGAGGATCGCCGCCCTGAATCATGAACCCGGGAATGACCCGGTGGAAAATCAGTCCGTCATAGAAGCCGCTGTTGGCCAGCGCGATGAAATTGCCCACGCTTTCCGGCGCGATATCCGGATACAGCTCACCCTTCATTTCGCGTCCGTCTTCCATGGTAATGACAAAAGTAGGATTCTGTGCCATGATGTTCTCCTTTCAATCCCTTCGGATCCAATGGATATCGGCTGTTATTGTAACAGTTCGCCCATACTTTTACAAGTCATGCACGACAGGCCCTCCCGGTCCGGAGCCGGCCAGTCCCGCCGCATACGCATTCCTGAGCCGGAGGCCGCGCCGCGCGTGCACTGTTAACCAAAAATTCGCATCCCTTCAATATTGTCACCGGTATGGAAATGTCCTATAATTTTCGTGTCCCGGCAAGCCGGGATGTCATTTTTCTCTGCGCGCAGGAGGTTTATCATGGCCAAGACGGTCAAGACCAATGTGCTCCGGCATCTGGACCGGGAACGCATTCCCTATGAAACCCGGGAGTATCCGGTGGCCGAGGGTTCCTTTGACGGCAAGCTGGTAGCCGAGGAGCTGGGGCTGGATCCCCTGACCGTATACAAGACCCTGGTGCTCACCGATGATCATAACGGGCACCTGGTGTGCGTCATTCCTGTATGCGATGAACTGGACCTGAAGGCGGTGGCGCGCGCGTCCGGACACAAGAGCGTGCAGATGCTGCCCATGAAGGACCTGCTTCCGCTGACCGGGTATGTACGCGGCGGCTGCAGTCCCATCGGGATGAAGAAAGCCTTTCCCACGCTGATTGACCGGCGCGCCCTGGACCTTGAATGCATTTCCGTAAGCGCGGGCGTCCGCGGATGCCAGGTGCTGCTCAGACCGGCCGATCTCATCGCCTGCACCGGCGCTGTGCCCGCAGACCTTTGCCGTACCCAAGACTGACCAGGAGGATTTCCGATGTCACTTCTCAATACAACCACTGTGGTCATCCCTTCCCTGGAACCGGATGACCGTCTTGCTCCCTATGTGGACTCGCTGCTCGAATCCGGGTTTGAGCGCATTGTCGTGGTCGATGACGGAAGCAGCGAACCTTTCCAGAAGGTTTTCCGGGACCTGGAGACAAGGGAAAACGTGACCGTCCTGCATCATGACGTGAATCACGGCAAGGGCGTGGCCCTCAAGACCGCCTACGCCTGGATCGCAGAGCACCCCGGACAGACCCGGGCCGTGCTCACCGCGGACGCGGACGGACAGCACAAGCTGGCCGACTGCAAGAACGTGCTCACCGCCTTTGAAAAGGGCAAACCCGGACTGTACCTGGGCTCCCGGGACTTCAACCTGCCCAATATCCCGCCCAAGTCGCGCTTCGGCAACAAGACCACATCCCTGGTCTTCCGCATCTGCAACGGTGTCTGGCTTCCGGACACGCAGACGGGCCTGCGGGTGTTCGATATCGGGCACCTGGATTTCATGACCCAGGTGGAAGGTGAGCGGTATGAGTATGAAATGAACGTGCTCATCGCCTGCGCCCGGGAGAAGATCCCCATGGTGCCCGTCACCATTGAGATGGTGTATGAGAACAACAACGAGGGCACGCACTTCCATCCCATCCGGGATTCCGTACGCATCTACAAGGTGATTCTCGGTTCCTTCATCCGGTTCATGGGCGCTTCCATCTTCTGCATGCTGGTGGACAATCTGGCCGCGGCCGTATTCAGCGCCTGGCTGCTCCCGCTCCTGGGCATGCAGGACCTGAACACGCGCATCTGGGTATCCGGTTTTCTGGCCCGTATCATTTCATCCATTCTGAACTTCTGCCTGAACAAGTCCTTTGTCTTCCGCTTCCGCGGCAGCACTTCGGGCTCGGCCTGGAAGTACGGCGTGCTCTGCGTCGCCTCCATCTGTCTGTCCAATCTGGGCGTCACGCTGCTCACGAAGATCGGTATGGCGCGCTGGGTGGCCAAGCTTCTGTGTGATACGGTGCTCTACTTTGTGAACTATCATTTCCAGCAGGTCTGGGTCTTCCGCCCCGAGCGGAAGGAAGGGAGCAGGAAATGAAATCCCGGATTTCTGTTCTGCTCTGTCTGATTCTTCTGCTGGAACTGTTTCTCTTCAGTCTTGCCGTGCCCAGCGGCGATATTCTGGAGGACGCCCAGGAAACCTATGTGGAGGAAAGCACTGATGACGAATACGATTTCCTGTAAACTCACGCTTCTCGTCCTGCTCTGCATGCTCGTCTGTCTCCCCGCCCTTTCCGAGGACGTGCAGGCCCTGCCCCTGGACTTTACGCCCGGGCATGTGGCAAGTCCGGAAGGGTTCACGGAGGACAGCTTTGAGGACGCCAGCATGAAGGTGCACATGTACCGTGAGGAAGTGGACGGATGCACGTTCAATGTGGCGGAGGTGACCATTGCCGATCCCTCCCAGCTGCGCACAGCGGTCACGCCCAAGGGCAAGACCAACCGGATCTCCACCCTCGCGCGCCAGAACAACGCGGTGGTGGCCATCGGCGGCGACTATTTCCGCAACGAGGAAGGCGGATACGTGGTGCGCATGGGTGAAGTGTACCGGAAAAAGCCGCTCAAGAGCCGTGACATGCTGGTCATTGACGCAAACGGTGACTTCCATATCCTGATCCGCTCCGACGCCGCTGAGCTGAAGGCGCTGGTGGAATCGGACCCGCCCATTGTCAATGTGTTCAATTTCGGACCCGCCCTGGTGGTGGACGGCGAGCTTCAGGCCATGCCGGAGAAGTACAACTACAATATCCGCCGTCCGGAACCGCGCTGCGCCATCGGCCAGACGGGACCCCTGAGCTATCTTCTGTGCGTGGCGGACGGCCGCCGCGCTTCCAGCGATGGCTGTACGGTGGAGGAAATGGCCAGCTTCATGCACAGCAAGGGCTGCCTGCAGGCCTATAACCTGGACGGCGGGAACTCGGCGCTCATGGTCTTCAACTCCGAAAACTATTCCGCCAAGTCCTTTGAGGCGGAGCGCTCGGTATCCGACATCATCTATTTCGCCACGGCTGTGGACTCGGGACTGGACGGAGAAACGCCATGATGCCCACACTGTTCGGCGCCCTGTGCGCGCTTTCCCTGCTTCTTTTCCTTGTTCTGACATCCCTGCTGGCAAAGAAAAGCATACCCTCGGACCGTCTGCTGCCCCGGTTTCTGCTGGTCCCGCCGCTTGTGTTTCTATGCTCACGGTTTGTGTTCATTGCCGGCAACTGCACCTATTACATCACCACGCTCTCCAATCCCGCCCTGGCCCTGCGGTTCTGGGACGGCGGGTACAGCCTGATGGGCGCGTTCCTGGGCATTTTGCTCAGTGCGCTGCTGTTTGACAGGGACCGCAGGCATTATCTGGACGCGGCCGTCACGGCCTGCTTCCCGGCCATCGCGCTGGAGCGCATTGCGGGATCCGGCACCATGCTGGGTCAGGGCAAGCCCCTGTCCCCCGCCCTCGCCTCCGGTTTTCTCGGGCAGCTGGCTGACGGGTTCCTGCCCGTGTGGCTCCCGGAAGCCGTTGTGGCACTGGTGCTCTTCTTTATCGGCCTTTCCCTGCGGAAGCGCAAGCTGCCCGCGGGTCATATCTGGGTGCGGCTTCTGATCCTGTTCGGCGCCACCCAGACGCTGCTTGAATCCCTGCGGGATGACGGACACCTGGTGGTACACTTTGTGCGGATCCAGCAGGTGCTGGCCTTCCTGATGCTGCTTGTGCCCTTCTGGACATGCTTTTTCCGAAGCAGGAAGCGGAACTGGCTGCTGTTCACCGCCGTGCCGGTACTTGCCGGGCTCGGGATTTTCTGCGAGTTCGGCGTGGACCGCTGGGGCAACCGCGCCCTGGCCTACGGCCTAATGGTCCTGATCCTGATCCTGCTTACCGCCGCTTCCCTGTATCAGGTACGGCTCTATGAAAAGGAGGCTTCACCCCTTGAAACCTGAAATGATTGCCCGCATCAATGAGCTGGCAAAGAAATCCCGCTCCACCGGCCTGACGGCGGAGGAGGTCAGGGAGCAGAAGGAGCTGCGGGAAACGTACCTGCGCGAGTTCCGGGCCGGCATGGAAGCCCAGCTGCAGGCCCTGGTCATCCGGCGTCCCGACGGCACCGAGGAAAGGCTTCAGAAAAAGCAGTAATCAC
>CACYNZ010000268.1 GCA_902775835.1 uncultured Eubacteriales bacterium
CATCTGGACCCGGAACTCAACAGTCCGGACATGGCGGCTCAGGCCAGCGCAGCCGGCGAGCGCATCCGTGCACTGGAGGAAAAGGCGCAGAAGACAGAGGAAACACTGAATACTCTGCAGTCGGGCTTCACGTCCAGTCTGGAACAGTGCCGGGACCGGGAACAGACATGCCGTGGCAATCTGGCCAAGAGCCTGGAGGAAGCGCGGGAACAGACGGAACAGGCCCTGAAGGATGTAAACGCCAGGCTTTCCGAAGCGGACCGTGCAAGAGCGGAACTGAACAGCCAGGTGCAGGCGCTGGAAGCACAGGTCAGTGGCGCGGCAGGGAATGAGCTCAACAGGATTGCGACGCAGCTGCAGGAAACCCGGAAAAACCTGGCGACGCATATCCAGGCGGAGGCAAATGCCAGGGAAGAAATGCGCAGTGACATGGACAGCCTGCGGAAAGCGGCGGAAACAGCCTCAGACAGCGCGAACAGAGTGCGCGAGGATCTGCAGAGGCAGCAGAGCGGCCTGGCACATGCCGTGGACCAGCGCATGGACGGATTCGGCGAGCGCCTGGCGGGGCTGGAAACCCAGACCCGGAACCTGGAAAACCAGGACAATATTCTGCGCGAAAACGTGGAAAAGCTCAGGGCAGACTGCCGGGAATGGGAAAAACTGGACAGCGCGGTAGAAAACCTGGAAAAGGCGCTGCGGGAGCTTCAGGGCGGAAACGGCAATGTGCAGACAGATCTGCAGACCCTGGCAAGACGGGTGGAGGAATGCATGCGCAGCATTGACATCCTGAACCAGAGCGCCCTGGCCATGTCGGTGCACGGGCACAGACCGCCGCCCATGCACCGGGAAGATGGAATCCGGGAACAGCTGGAACATCTGCGGGAAAGCCAGGGACGGCTTCGGGACCTGATTTCCGGCTGCGTGCGGCGGGATCAGGGACGGCAGAACATCGGAAAGATCCTGGGCATCGGCGAGGACGGAAGCGTCCGTGCCGTGGACCCGCAGCTGGCCGGTCAGGTGCAGGCGGACTGGCTGGAAACGGACGAGACCCGGGCTTCCTATGTGCGCAACAAGCCCTTCAGAATGCGCAGCGGCTACCCCAGCTGCGACGGCATCATCCTCTACGCGGAAGACCGGACACCCTATCTTCTGCGGGTGAATGATACCGGGGACCTTACGGTGAGCGCGTTCCGGGAATAAGCCCGGAGATTCATCATGAAACCGGTTTCAAAACAATGTGTACATGAAAGGCCCCGACATTTTCGGGGCCGGGAACAGAAAAAAGGAGGACATCTATGCAGCTTAAGGAGATCTACAACTACAAGGCGGCGGACACGGGACTGGACACCAGGATCACGGCACTGGAAAACGCCATGGGCACCGACGGCGAAGGCACCGTGGATGCAAGAATCCAGGCGGCCATTGACGCGGCAAAGGCGCCTCTGGAAAGCGCGGACACGGCATTGGATGGCCGGGTCACCACGCTGGAGGGTCAGGTAAATACCCTGAACGGGGACGCCCAGACCCAGGGTTCGGTAAAGCAGCAGGTGGCGACGGCGGTGGCCGGCATTGTGGCCAATGCGCCGGAAGCCTATGACACCCTGAAGGAGATCGCTGACTGGATTTCCGGGGACGTGAGCGGCGCGGCTGCCATGAACACCCGGATTACCGACAACGCCGGCGCCATTTCCGTGCTCAACGGTGACAGTAGCACTGAAGGCTCCGTGGCAAAGCAGGTGGCGGATGCCAGGGCTGTCCTTGAACAGGCGGACAGCGCATTGGATGCGCGCCTCCAGGTGCTGGAGGGGGACGAGGACACGGAGGGCTCCGTGGCCGAAGCCAAGGCCGTGGCAGATCAGGCCCTTGAGGAAGCACGGGCCTGCGTGGCCATTGATCAGGGCACGCCAAATGCCGGGCATATGCTCTGGGTCAGCGGCAGCGGTGAAGTCACCTCGGAAGTGCCGACGCAGATCATGCTCATGGACAGCGCCAGGACCAAAACCTTTGTGCTCACGATCGGCACGGAAGGCGCGCTGACGGTGTCCGAGGTGGTGGCCTGACCTGTTCCCGGAAGGGAGGAAGCGGTTTGATTCGATCCTATCTGTGTGTGTTTCGTGACGGCCGGACCGACAGCATGGAAGCGGAAAGCTTTGAGGAAGTGCTGGAGCGCCTGGGCGGGGAGGAGGACCTGTGGCTGGTGATCTGGGACTGACCGGCGCGGACCTGGCCCGGGAAGCCCGGAAGCTGGCGGGGATGGACATTCCCTATACGCCGGGCGGCGAAAGCCTGAAGGGCATGGACTGCCAGGGCCTTGTGGAGTATGTGATCCGCTTTCTCGGCGGAAAGGCCAGATGGAAGGGGTCAAACGCCATGTACCGCAGCTGCGTATGGCGCGGGACACCGGAACAGTGCCGGCAGCAGTTCGGGCAAATCCCTCTGGGCGCCTGTACCTTCATCTGGAAGGATGACGGCGGCGAACGGGAGAGGGGCTATATGGACGGGCTCGGGAACGCGGTGCATGTTGGCATATACCTCGGGGACAGGTGCGTGCACGCGTCAAATTCCCGGGGCCGGGTCTGCTTTTCGGATTTTGCCGGCAGAAGCATCCCGGGCGGCTGGAACCGCGTTGGACTGCTGCCGGGGATTGACTACCTTGGGAAAGGGGGAAGAGAAATGGCAGAAGTGTTTTCGGAAAACGGCCGCGGCGTGCGCATGCGCGTGCGGCCCTCGGAGACCTCCGCGGTGATCCGGAAGCTGGATGTGGGCACGGAGGTGGAGGTGCTGGAGGACCTGGGCATCTGGCTGCATATCCGCGCACAGGGCCAGGACGGCTATATGATGGCCGACTTTGTCCGGGAAAGCGGGGACATGGACCTTGAGGACAGAATCGCGGCGCTGGAAAAGCGCCTGGACATGCTGGAGAGGCGGATGAAGAATTGACAGGTATGGATATGCTCAAGACCGCCGGGGTGGCGGCCTCCTCCATTCTCTCCATCTGGGGCGTGATCCGCCTCTGGGAAAGCCTGGGCCGGCATGTAAGGAAAAAGCGCTCCGAGCCCTTTGAGGAAATATCGGGGCGTCTTGAGCACATGGAACGTACGCTGCAGGCCTTGGACGCGAGTCTCCTGGCCCAGGAGGACGCGCTGGCCGGGGTGCAGTGGCAGTTCCTGAACCGCTTCTATGTGCAGTATGTGGAAAAGGAAAAGGCCTGCCCCATGGAAGTGAAGCAGAACATTGAGGAAATGTACCGGCTCTATGTGCGTGACGGCAAGCGCAATCATGTGGCGGCGGACTATCTGGACCGGCTCATGGCGCTGCCGGTGAAAGGGGACAGGCATTGAAGTATGTGCAGTTTTCCAAGCGCATGGTGCTCCTGGTGGTGTCCGCCGTCACCTGCCTTACGGGCGCGGCCATGATCCTGTGCTATCTCTCGGCGCATTTTCCGGAGATCGTGAAGCTGGTGGACGCGTACATCGGGTTTGCCACCATCTGCTTTGCGGCCTATTCCGGGAACTCCGCCGTGGAGAAATACCTGGTCCGGCGCTACCATGAAAATGCGCAGCGGCAGGAAAGCCAGGAGCATGAACATGACCGGGACATATGGGAGGACCATGCCATGGGCTGAGAAAGGGGGACAGGAATGGGCGCAGACAAGGAAGCGCCGTGCCTGATCATCCTGGAAGAGGACGGCGCGTGCCGCGGAAGGAAGCGGGAGGAACTGGAAAAGCTCACCGACTGCGTGCTCAACAGTCCCGCCACGAACGCGGATCCGGAAGTGGTGAAGTTCTGGAAGAAGCACGGGATTGACCGGGAGCATGTGACGGTCATGATGAGCATTGAGGCGCAGCTGGCCATGCGCGCCGAGCGCGGGGATGATCACGCCCTGTCTGTCATGCTGGGCCTGGCCGGCGCGGACAGCCGGATCGTGCTCAACTGGCACCGTATGGAAATGGCCGAGAAGCGCCTGAAGCTGGAGGAGGAAAAGATGCGGCGCATGGCGGACCGGGAAGAGGGAAGTGCGGGCAGCGTGAGCGATCTGCTCTCGTCCCTTGCCTCCGCGCTGGACGCGCCGCCCAGGACCCGGGAGATCCAGGAGCTGATAAGCGGTGGCGGACTATAAGGGGTTCACGGAAAACCAGCTCAGGTATCTCAGGAAATGCGCCGTGTCCTGGCTGAATGTGGCCGAGGGCGGCAAGCGTGCCGGCAAGAATGTGGTGAACATTCTTGCCTGGTCCGCCTGCCTGGAGACGCACCCGGACCGCCTGCACCTGGCGGCGGGGGTGAGCATAGGGACGGCGAAAATGAACATTCTGGACTCCAACGGCTTCGGGCTCCGGCATCTGTTCAGAGGCCGGTGCCGGTCCGGCAAGTACATGGAAAAGGAAGCTCTGTATATTTCCACCGGAGGCGGGGAGAAGGTGGTGATCTTTGCCGGCGGCGGCAAGAGCAGCGACGCGGCGCTGATCAAGGGCAATACCTTCGGAAGCGCGTACATCACCGAGGCCAATGAATGCCACCAGACATTTCTGCAGGAAGTGCTGGACCGTACGCTTTCCTCCTCCCGCCGTCAGATTTTCATGGACCTGAACCCGAAGGCGCCGCGGCACTGGTTTTACACGGATTTCCTGGACTGGCAGGATAAATTGCGGGAACAGGGCCGCAATGACGGATACAATTACGCGCACTTCACCATTGCGGACAATCTGGCCATGAGCGATGCCATGGTCCGGGAACTGCTGGACAAGTATGACCAGGGCAGCATCTGGTTCAGGGCGGATATCCTGGGCCAGCGCACCGCGAGTACAGGCCGGATCTACACATCCTATGACCGGGAAAAGGTGCTGCTCAGCGGTCAGCACCGGTACCGGGAATACACGGTGGGCATTGATGTGGGCGGGCGGGACGCCACGGTGGCCACAATGATCGGGCTTACATATGACATGCGGGAAGTGCATGTGCTGGACGGGCTGTACCATCACCAGGGAATTTCGGACCGCATGTCAGAAACCCGGTATGTGGACATGATCGTGAACTGGCTGAAAATGCATCCCGAGGCGGATACGGGTACCATCTATGTGGATTCGGCGGCCAAGCTGTTCCGCAGAGGGCTGGAGGACGGCGTGATCGCCGCGGGCCTCCGGTTTTCCGTGCGCTCCTTTGACAAGCGGGACGGGATACTGGAGCGCATTGCCCTTGAGGACCGTCTGCTTGTGCAGGGCAGGATCCGGATTGCTCCGCACCT